>CALJKH010000018.1 GCA_937973575.1 uncultured Solirubrobacterales bacterium
CTTTCCCTACACGACGCTCTTCCGATCTACCCGTGGATCCGGCAGCAGCGGGAGATCAAAATGTTCAATCTGGCCGTCAAACCAGGCCCGAAGCTGATTCTTTGCGCCCGTGATCAAATCTGAGCGGGCGTGGGCCGTGGAATCGGCTCCGGTGCGGGGCAGATCCAACTGGGCTGCAGCTTCCGGGTCCTCGCAATCCCAAGCAATCCGGGCGATTCCTCCACTTGTGGCAAAGATAACCAGCGTGCCAAGCGGTGATTCGAGTGTGTCCCAGTTGAGTGTGTTCATGACGAGAAGAAGAGAGAATAGGAACTGGCGCATTCCACGCCTGTGCCAAACCCATTTTCCGGGTAAACTGCCCGTTGCCGCTATTAAAACCCGCGCCGACGCGCCGGACGACCACCAGTAGGAAAGATGGAACCCACGACGCGACCCGGCCGGGCCGGGCTCTACGACCCAAGTTACGAACACGACGCCTGTGGCGTCGCATTTGTCGCGCAGCTGGTCGGTCCGCCAAGCCATGGTGTGGTTGAGCGTGCACTTGTGGCCCTCGCAAACCTTGAGCATCGTGGTGCGGCTGGTGCTGACCCGGACACCGGCGACGGCGCTGGCATCCTGCTCCAAACTCCTGACAAGTTCCTCAGATCAGCCTTTGATGCTGTCCTGCCCGAGCTTGGGAGCTACGGAGTTGGCCAGATCTTCCTTCCGCGTGATGACCGCCGCAGGGCAGAGCTTGAGTCGATGGTCGAGCGGATCATCGGCGAGGAAGGCCAAGCGGTTCTTGACTGGCGCAATGTTCCGGTTGATCGTCGCCACTGCGGTGAGACTGCGCTCGCCTCAGCGCCAGCAATCCGTCAGGTCCTTGTTGGCGCTGCAGCCGACATCGCTGACCAGGACGAGTTTGAGCGCCGCCTCTATGTGATCCGGCGCCGGATCGAGAAGGAGGCAGGGGAGGCCCTCGCCATCGCAAGCCTCTCTTCCCGCACTCTCGTCTACAAGGGCATGCTCACATCGCCACAGCTTCCTGGCTACTTCCCAGACCTTCGCGACCCCCTTATGGAGACGAAGCTGGCTGTTGTCCACTCCCGCTTCTCCACCAACACCTTCCCGTCATGGGAACTTGCACACCCGTACCGAATGATCGCCCACAACGGAGAGATCAACACACTCCGAGGGAACGTCAACTGGATGCGCGCGCGTGAGAGCCAGATGGCCAGCGAGCTGTTCGGCGATGACATCGCCAAGGTGCTTCCTGCGGTTCGCCCAGGCGGCAGCGACTCAGCTTCATTGGACAACGTTTTCGAGCTGCTCGTCCACTCAGGACGGTCGCTTCCGCACGCAGCGATGATGATGATCCCTGAGGCTTATAAGGGCAATGAGCGAATCAGCGCTGATGTAGAGGCCTTCTACGACTTCCACGGCAGCATGATCGAGCCTTGGGATGGCCCTGCGGCGGTTGTCTTCACAGATGGTCGCTCGATTGGCGCGACTCTTGATCGCAACGGACTCCGTCCTGGTCGCTGGGCTCAGACCTCTGACGGCATGGTGATCATGGCCTCTGAGGCAGGCGTTCTTCCAGTTGAGCCAGAGCACATCGTCCGCAAGGGACGCTTGGAGCCAGGTCGCCTGTTCATGGTTGATGTGGACGCTGGGCGCATCGTTGAAGACGATGAAGTCAAGGCTTCAGTTGCTGGTGCGCAGCCTTACGGCGAATGGCTCAAGGAATGCACTGTCACTCTCGCTGATCTTCCCGAGAAGGAGCCAAAGCTCCCTCGTGAAGAGCCACTGCGCCTCCGTCAGCTTGCCTTTGGTTACACGCAGGAGGACATGCGCCTTGTAATCGCTCCAATGGCTGCTGCCGGTGAAGAGCCAACAGCTTCAATGGGCAACGATGCCTCGCTCGCTGTCCTGTCTGACCGCCAGCCGCTCCTCTTTGGCTACTTCAAGCAGCTCTTTGCTCAGGTTACGAACCCGCCGATTGATCCGATCCGCGAAGCGGTCGTGATGAGCCTTTCAAGCGCAGTTGGTAGCGAGGGCAACCTCCTCGAGGATGGCCCCGCGCACGCCCACCAGATTCTTGTTGACCAGCCAGTACTTCGCAACGACGAGCTGGAGAAGATCCGCCAGATCGATCGCGACAACTTCAAGTCAGTGCTGCTTGACGCGACCTGGCAGGTTTGGGAAGGCAAGGCAGGACTTGAGGCCCGCCTCGGAACTCTCTGTGCTGAGGCTGACGCTGCAATCGCTGGAGGGGCCAACATCCTCATCCTCTCTGACCGCGCAGTGGGAGCCGACAGGGTGCCGATTCCTTCGTTGCTCGCCACATCTTCGATTCATCACCACCTTGTGCGCTCTGGCACCCGCCTCCGCGCTGGACTTGTTGTCGAGACAGGCGAGCCACGCGGCGTCCACGACATCGCGACCCTGATCGGCTTCGGTGCAGCTGCTGTCAACCCGTACCTGATGTTCGAGTCAATTGATGAGCTCAGCGAGCGAATGCTGCTTCCGGTTGACCTTGACAGAGACGAGGCTGAGAAGCGGATCGTCAAGGCAATCGGTAAGGGCCTCCTGAAGACGATGTCGAAGATGGGCATCTCAACCATTTCGTCCTACTGCGGCGCTCAGATCTTCGAGGCTGTTGGCCTTGACGAGGAACTCGTCGACAAGCACTTCACCGGCACTGCCTCACGCATTGGTGGCATTGGCCTTGATGTCCTTGCTGAGGAATCGCTTGAGCGTCACTTCCGAGCATGGCCAAGCAGCGACCGCGACCAGCTTCCAGTTGGTGGCTTCCTGCAGTGGCGTAAGGAAGGGGAACACCATGTTTGGAACCCCGATTCAATCGCCAAGCTTCAGCATGCTGTTAACACCGAGGGCGACGATGGTTTTGCCACTTATCGCGAGTGGGCTGCTCATGTGAACGGCGAATCAAGCCGCAGAGCGCTACTCCGCGGCCTCCTCCGACTCAAGAACAGCGGCCAGACGGTCCCACTTGACGAAGTTGAAGCAGCGACTGAGATCGTCAAGCGCTTCTCAACTGGCGCGATGTCCCTTGGTTCAATCTCTCCTGAGTCGCACGAGTCACTCGCGATTGCGATGAACCGGATCGGCGGCAGGTCGAACACCGGTGAGGGTGGCGAGGACCCCAAGCGCTTTGTCCGTGACGACTCCGGTGACCTTCGGCGTTCGTCAATCAAGCAGGTTGCATCGGGTCGGTTCGGTGTTACTGCGCATTACCTCGCAAACGCTGACCAAATCCAGATCAAGATGGCTCAGGGCGCAAAGCCCGGCGAGGGCGGGCAGCTGCCCGGCCACAAGGTGGACGACTACATCGCGTACCTCCGCCACTCAACCCCGGGTGTTGGCCTGATCAGCCCACCGCCTCACCACGACATCTACTCAATTGAGGACCTCAAGCAGCTGATCTACGACCTTCGCTGCGCAAACCCAGACGCTGAGATCAGCGTCAAGCTCGTGTCCGAGGTAGGCGTTGGAACGATTGCCGCTGGTGTAGCCAAGGCGAACTCTGACCACATCGTGATCGCCGGTTACGACGGTGGCACCGGGGCTTCTCCACAGTCCTCAATCCATAGCGCTGGCCTCCCATGGGAGCTTGGTATCGCCGAGACTCAGCAGACCCTGCTTGCTAACGACCTCCGCAGCCGCGTCGTCCTCCAAGTTGACGGGCAGATGAAGACCGGCCGTGATGTCGTCATCGCAGCACTTCTTGGTGCTGACGAGATGGGCTTCAGCACCGCACCGTTGATCGCAATGGGTTGCATCCTGATGCGCGTTTGCCACCTCAACACCTGCCCAGTTGGAATCGCCACTCAGGACCCTGAGCTGCGTCGCCGCTTCCGTGGCACTCCTGAGCATGTCGTCAAGTACCTCTTCTGGGTTGCTGAGGAAGTGCGTGAGCTGATGGCCTCTCTTGGAGTACGCACCTTCGACGAGATGATCGGCCGGGTTGAGCTGCTTGAGATGGATCCAGCGATCGACCACTGGAAGGCCAACGGCGTTGACCTTTCGCGCATGCTCGCGAAGCCAGAGATTGAGGCAGGAGCACCACTCCACCGAGTTCGCGGCCAGGACCCAGTGCTAGGCGATGCTCTTGATTGGGAGATCACTGCAGCTGCAGCTCCAGCGCTTGAGCGTGGGGAACGTGTTCGCCTTGATCGCCGTGTCCGTAATGTCAACCGCACGGTTGGCGGCATCCTCTCCGGTCAAGTCGCACGCCGCCACGGCTCAGAGGGCCTTGCCGAGGGCTTGATCGAGGTCCACTTCAAGGGGTCCGCAGGTCAGAGCTTTGGCGCTTGGCTTGCCAAGGGTGTCAGCTTCGACCTTGAAGGCGAGACAAACGACTACACAGGCAAGGGCCTTTCAGGCGGCCTCTTGACCGTTCGTCCTCCAGAGGGCGCTGGCTACCTTGCCGAGGAGAGCGTGATCATCGGTAACACCGCGCTGTACGGCGCAACCTCAGGTCGCGCGTTCTTCCGCGGTCTTGCAGGTGAGCGCTTCGCGGTTCGTAACTCGGGCGCAACAGCTGTTGTCGAGGGCGTCGGCGACCACGGGTGCGAATACATGACCGGTGGCCGCGTAGCTGTCCTTGGCCCAACTGGCCGTAACTTCGCAGCTGGCATGAGCGGTGGCATCGCCTATGTATTGGACACAGACGGCAAGTTCGCGTCCCGCTGCAACTCTGAACTGGTTGACCTTGACCCAGTGGGCGAGCACGATGAGGCCGAGCTTCACGCGATGGTCTCTGAGCATGCTGAGCGGACTGGCTCGGCTGTGGCAAGGCGCCTGCTCACTGGCTGGGACTCAGCAATCGGGTCGTTCGTCAAGGTGATGCCGCGTGACTTCAAGCGCGCTCTGGCCGAGAAGGCAGCTGAAGGAGCTAACCAGGAAGGTGTGCACGCTGATGGGTGAAGTTGGCGGTTTCCTCAAGATCGAACGCGCTGACTTCATCAAGCGTGACCCTTCCGAACGTGTTGGCGACTACGACCAGTACTTCGATCTTCGCCCAGAGCCAGAACTGCGCGAGCAGGGAGCCCGCTGCATGGACTGCGGTGTTCCCTTCTGCCACGAAGGTTGCCCACTCGGCAACCTGATCCCAGAGTGGAATGACCTCGTCTACCGAGGCAAGTGGCGCGAGGCTCTCGACGCGCTTCACCTGACAAACAACTTCCCTGAGTTCACAGGCCGCATCTGCCCAGCTCCGTGTGAGTCTTCCTGCGTTTTGGCGATCAACTCCGACCCGGTTTCGATTGAGCAGATCGAGCTTTCGATTGTTGAGCGCGGGTTCGATGAGGGTTGGATCGTCGCTGAGCCGCCCGCCCACGAGACCGGGCGCAAGATCGCTGTTGTCGGTTCGGGCCCTGCAGGCCTCGCTGTTGCACAGGAACTGCGCCGACTTGGGCACGGCGTGACTGTCTTTGAGCGCGACGAGGGGCCAGGCGGACTACTCCGATTCGGCGTGCCGGACGCCAAGCTGCCGAAGAACATCATTGACCGCCGTATCAAGCTCCTTGAAGAGGAAGGCATCGAGTTTCGCTTTGGAGTTGAGATTGGCGTTGACATTGAGGCGCAGCAACTCCGCGACGACCACGACGCAGTTGTCGTCGCAATCGGCAGCAGGGTCCACCGCGACATGGAGACAGAAGGCCGCCAGAACGATGGCATCCACTTCGCAATGGACTACCTCTACCAACGCAACCGTGCTGTAGCTACAGCCGACGGCCGTGAGTCACGCGCAGCAGACCATGTGATCAGCGCCAAGGGCAAGAAGGTTGTGGTTATTGGCGGTGGCGACACTGGAATGGACTGCATCAGCAACGCCCTGCGTGAAGGCGCTGAGGAAGTAACTCTGCTCGATGTCTATGGCGAACTGCCAGAGTCAGGCCGTGACGAGAGCACGCCTTGGCCGATGAGCCCAAAGCGGACCAAGTCAACCTACGCTCTCGATGAGGGCGGTAAGCGCCAATGGGGCACAGAGGTAACAGCATTCGAGGGTGAGGGCGGCAAGCTGACCAAGGTTCACGCCCACAAGGTCGAGGGCCCATCCTCACGCGAGCTCGTTGCAGTCCCGGGTAGCGAGCAGATTCTTGACGCAGACCTTGCTCTGATTGCGATTGGCTTCACCCACGCAGAGCACGGGGGACTTGTCGAGCAGCTTGGCCTCTCACTTGACGCACGTGGAAATCTCAAGGCCCCGGTCTTCAGCAGTTCAGTTGACGGCGTTTTCGCCTGCGGTGACGCCCGAACTGGGCAGTCCCTTGTAGTCACGGCAATCGCGGAGGGTCGCCGCTGTGCGCGGCTCGTCAACCGGCACCTTGGCGGCGAGCCAACGCCGGCCGACCGTGATCGCATCGCAGTTGACTCACGCTGATCAATAGCTGATTGCGCAAACGCGCCTAACTTGAAGTTGTGTGGCGCACATCACACGAAACAGGTGTAGGGTCTTCACATTGACATGCAGTCATTCCGGCTGCATCTTGAGAGGAGACATACAAAGTGATTCGCATCGCTCTTCGCGTCGTTCTAGGCGCGCTTGCTATCGGAGCTGTCGCAGCTGTCCCAGCATCGGCTAAGGACTACGGCACGACCAACTCCATGTTCGACATTCTCACCCCAGGTGAGGCCGGCGACATCATCCCTTCTGCCAACTCGGTGGATCAGGGCAAGATGTACGACGCTCTTACGCCTCTGCGTGGCAATGTCACGATGGCCGATCTTCAAGGCCCTTCGTATTACAAGAGCGAAGCGTTTGTTCCGCTCACGAACAACGTCACTCCGGCAGGCCTCAAGTGTGGCCACCCACCCGGAAAGGCCAGCATCTGGATCTGCAACGACAGCTTCAAGGTGCCTCACGTACTTGTGACCAGCCGCGCTGATGGCGCCTGGACAATGGGCTTCCTCGCTGCACGTGACCGTGGTCTGCTCATTTCCTACGGTCGTGGCCCAGGCTATGTCTCCGCTCTGAGCGTCCCCGGCGTAAGCGCCTTCGGCCTCATCCAGCAGGCTCGTGGGTTCACTCCAAGCCAGGCAGCTAAGGACTTCATGACCAAGCAGGTCACGGACTTTGGCAAGGCAGGCAAGGACAACGCTGCGGTTGTAGCCGACTACACCAACTGGGCAAAGGGCGTAGGCGATTGGTACAAGGCCTACGGCACTCCCGATGAGAAGGCAGCCGCAGTTTCCAACCCATGGACCGTTGAGGATGCATTCGCAGCCTTCTCGTTCATCGGTTCGATCTTCGGTAACGGCGGTGGTGGAGAGGTTGGAAACTCAAACCTTCTCGCCAAGCTTCAGAACGACCTGGGCGCTGAAAATGCACTCAAGGTCTACCGCGACTTCCGCCACTCAAACGACACCGATGCACCTGTCTCCTGGAAGGACACAACCTTCCCGTACAACGTGCAGCCAACCAATGCCACAGCAGCCAGCATTGCTGGTTCTAAGGTGATCGACGCCAACTCGGAGAACAACACGTTCACCCGAGTCTCTGGTGCAGAGCCAGTGAAGCGCTACATGTCAAACGCGCTCCTCGCGCCTGCAACCCGTTCTGCGACTGGCAAGCCACTTGCGGTAATGGGTCCACAGCTCGGGTACTTCTACCCAGAGATCGTGATGGAGGTTGACATCCACGGTGGTGGTTACGACTTCCGCGGTGCTGTTGCTCCTGTTGCTCCTTACGGTCTGATCGGTCGCGGCCAGGATTACTCATGGTCGCTCACCTCAGCATCGTCAGACAACACTGACCAGTTCGTAGAGAAGCTCTGCGTACCAGGCGGTGGAACACCAACCCGCTCGAGCAAGTACTACGAGTACAAGGGTGTCTGCAAGGCAATGACAACCTTCAATGCTGGCCGCCTCAGCTCAAAGGGCAGCGACCCAGCACGTGACCTCTCCTTCTACGAGACGGTCCACGGCCCAGTCAGCGGAACCGTGACAATCGGTGGGGCACCGTACGCAATCGCAAACGACCGCGCAAACCGTGGCCGTGAGCCGTACAGCGCGCTCGCACTTGCTGATCTGACGCTGAACAAGGTCAAGTCTCCAAAGACCTTCTTCTCGACAGCTAACAAGTTCGACACCACATTCAACTGGCACTACGTAGACAGCAAGAACATCTGCTTCTTCTCGTCAGGCCGTCTGCCAATCCGTGCAGCTGGTCTTGATTCATCGCTTCCAACATTGGGCACTGGCTCATATGACTGGAGCGGCTTCATTAACCAGAACGCACACCCTCACGGTTGCAACCCGAAGGCAGTATCGGGTGACAAGGCATCAGAGCTGATCCTTAACTGGAACAACCACCCTGCAAAGGGCTGGGGTGCAGCTGATGATGAGTGGGGCTACGCCTCAACTCACCGCATGGGTCTCTTCCAGAGGCTCTTCCGGACCACTCATTCAGCTGGCAATACGCTGAAGCTCAATGACGTTGTAAGCGTCATGAACCAAGCTGCGTCAGAGGACACAAGCGCAGTAAACGCCTGGCCAAACGTCAAGCGCGTGCTGCTCAGTGGTTCAGCTAAGACGATCGCAGCCGCTGCGCCGGATTCGGCGACAGCTACCTTCACTCAGGCAATTGACACATGGGTCACGACACATGATGCAAGCCGAGTTGACACCGACCTCGACGGCGTATTCGACGAGGCAGGTGTTGGCAACTGGGGCGTAGCTTGGCCGAAGATCCTTGATGCAATTGTTCAGGGTCGCCTCAGCGCCGACGACGGGACAGCACTGCTGAACCACGGCGGGCGTGGTGACAAGACCAACAACAGCATGGGCACCGGCTTTGCGAACAAGGACCTGGGCACTCTGCTCGGCGACACGTTCAAGAGCCCATACAGCCAGACCTACTGTGGCGGCACCGGCGGCCTTACAGCTTGCCGTACAGCCCTCTGGGCGGCACTGAAGACGGCATCCGGACTCACGGTCTCTGAGAACCCTCTCAGCCAGCGTGAGCACTTCGGTCCGCTGTATCCGAACGACCCTGCCACCGGCAGCGAGTTCACGATGCGTTGGGTCAACCGCCCAACCTTCCAGCAGGCTGTTTCGTACGCTGGTCACCGCAAGTAGCGGATAAGCAAGATATGTAGGGAATGGCCCCGGTTCTGCAAAGGACCGGGGCTTTTTCTTCGCTAGGCTCGCTTTACCCAAGACCCAAGGAGCTGAGAGTGTCAATCGAGTTGCCCAAGGTTGCCGTCATTGGTGCTGGTTCATCTGGAATCGCAGCCCTAAAAGGTCTGGTTGACCGCGGCTTTGACGCCACCTGTTACGAGGCTTCAGACCGTGTCGGTGGCAACTGGGTTTTTGGCAACCAGAACGGGATGAGCGCGTCGTATAAGTCGCTCCACATCAACACTTCGCGTGAGCGCATGGAGTACTCGGACTTCCCGATGCCCAAGCACTACGCCGACTTCCCTCACCACAGCCACATCGCCGAGTACTTCAACGAATATGTGGACAACTTCGGGATTAGGGACCGCATCCGCTTCGAGACGAAGGTCGTAAGCGCCGAGCGCAGCCCGGACGGCCTTTGGACCATCACTGACGACAAGGGTGGCGTTGAGCAGTACGACGCACTCCTTGTAGCCAACGGCCACCATTGGGACCCTCGCTGGCCTGAGCCCGCGTTTGCTGGCCACTTTGATGGACCAT
>CALJKH010000019.1 GCA_937973575.1 uncultured Solirubrobacterales bacterium
GTATCTTGGGACTCCGCCAACGGCGCGCCACTCGCAGTAGCGATCCTCGCCAAGGGTCAGACAGACCCAGTGCTCGACCTTCACGCCACAGACGTTTCATTTGGTCCAGTTGACCCCGCAGTGTTCGCCATCCAGCCGCCAGCTGGTGCCAAGATCACAGACGTGAACCTGAGCGACCTCGCAGCCAAGGCAAAGGCCCAAGAGGCGAAGGGCAAGGCTGCAGGTGCAGCCGATCATGCCAAGCCTGTAACCGGCCTCGACGCTGTCCAAGCCGCAGTTGGATTCAAGATCACTGCGCCAGCAACTCTCGGTGGCCTTGACAGGTCCAATGTCGTCCTGATCGGTAAGGGCTCAAAGGCTGCAGCCGCCGTCACCTACGGCACTGGAATGAACGCTATTGCAGTAATCCAGCGGCCAGCCTCAACCAAGAAGGCCGCCGCTGACCAGAGTGGGATCCAGCTGCCGACCAAGCAGATCGGCGGAGTGACAGTCACAGAGTTTGGAACGGCCCTGGGTGCAGTTGCCCAGTTCTCACGCGGTGGCGTCGAATTCACAGTCCTCGGCTCCGTTCCGCTCACCACTGTCGAATCGGCCATAGCGGGCCTCTAGCCCACATGGGCTCAGCCACGGGTTCAGGCCCTCCGGTCCAAGTTACCGGTCTAACTAAGCAGTACGGCGATCTTGCGGCAGTCGATGGTGTTGACCTAACGGTTGAAGCCGGAGACGTGTTCGGCTACCTCGGGCCAAACGGTGCTGGCAAGACAACCTCAATGCGCATGATGCTCGGCCTTATCCGCCCCACTGCCGGTGAGGTAAGGCTGTTTGGTCGCGACCCTCAGAAGTCAGTTGCTGCCCTTGAGGGTGTTGCAGGGTTCGTTGAGGCGCCCCGCTTCTACCCGTATATGACCGGCCGCAGGAACCTTGACCTGCTCGCCTCTCTTGATGGCAATGGTGCGGCTGAGCGAATCCCCGAAGTCCTAGACATTGTTGAACTGGCCGACCGCGCGAAGGACAAAGTTGGTGGCTACTCACATGGCATGCGGCAGCGCCTTGGAATTGCGGCATCACTGCTTCGTGCGCCCAAGCTGCTGATGCTTGACGAGCCAGCCACTGGCCTTGACCCCGCAGGCATGCGTGACATGAGACTGCTGATCAAGCGCCTAGCCAGCGAAGGCATCACGGTCCTGCTTTCCAGCCACCTTCTCGCTGAGGTGGAAGATGTATGCGACCGCGTAGCGATCATCCGCAAGGGCAAGATTGCTTACCAAGGACGACTCTCCGACCTCCGTCGCGAGGCTGGCCTCTCCTACACCCTCCGCACAACCAACGATGCTGCGGCAGCTGAGGTTGTCGACAACTTTGACGGCGTTGAGCCTGACCACCAGCCCGATGGCAGCCTCCGCTTTCACCCTGCCAACGAGCAGGCA
>CALJKH010000020.1 GCA_937973575.1 uncultured Solirubrobacterales bacterium
GATCGCTATCGCCTCGAGTACAGGTCCAGATGGCACCCTTGGGCCAGCGGCACGGTGGCCACAGCTCAGGCAGTAGGTCTGGGCAACCTCAAGTGAATCACCACACTTTCTGCAGGATCCAGATTGCGAAGGCCCCGCGTTTGGGTCCAAGTCGCTCACAGCTCTAAACCGTATTCCTTAATTGAATGTCTGGCCCGTGGCTCCGCCAGCGGGTGCCTTGCCATCAACCGGGGGTGGAGCGCCAGGGGTGGTGAATTGGTTAGGAATCTTCTTTGAGGCTTCCTGACATTCGGCCGGCGTCTTACAGGTTGCAGCCTTATTAACTGCAGCCGCAGCAGCACCAGAGAGGACGGGTGCGGCCTTTGCCTTTGCCTGCCCAGCGGTTGCATCCGCGGAAGTCTTGGACTTAGCGGCTGCACCTGCATCAGCTGCCCCAGCGCCCGCAGCGTCCTGGGCGATTGTTTGAACCTGCTGCGGAGCTGCTGCTTGGTTGGTTCCACTTCCGTCTGAGCGCCCAACAAGGACACCTACCCCGAGGAACAGCACTGAGGCGCAGACGATGGCCGCGCCCATAGCTGGAGTCAAGCCAGAGGCTGCCTTCGCTGATGCTGCGGCGGCTGGGGCCGGTTCAGGCGCAAGCGTGTCAGCAAATGGAACCTTCTGGTCAGCGCGGCGCTGGCCGCATGAAAGGCAATACCGCTGCTCGCGGGTCACGGCGCTGCCGCATGAACGGCATGTTTCTGCGGCGCTCTCGGGCGTAAATACCTGTGTCGGCTGATCTGGCTGGGAAAGCATGCTCATTGAGTCGACCTCACTTCTTTGGTGAGAGCACCGGAGGTGCCTGGTTTGTCAGGGATACAGAGTTAGGACTTGCTCCTACATAGAATATTGTGAAACCAGCTGGCTTACCGCGGTTGGGTAGAAGCTTCTCCAGCACTCCGCGGCCAGCCGAGACAATCTTCCCGCCCTGCCTGCCAACCGAGAAGATCACCAGTCGCTCCTGAAGCACAGGTGCCGAGCCGCTGGCCTTACCGGTGAAAGCAGCACCGGAGACCGGATCTTGGAAGACATGGGTCTTGATCAGCTGAGCGTCTGGATACGGGTGCGCCACGACGATTCCTGGCCCAATGCGAACTGTTGCCTTGCGAGCTGATGGCAGCGGATCGAGCTGATCGTTTACCCAGTAGAGAGTTTGCCCGGGACGAATGAGCGGAATGTGATTAAGCCAATGATCAGTGCCAGGGGCGGTGTTGTTTAGAACCTCTTTGCCCGCACCATTCAGAATGTTCACTGCAATGGGAAGGTCTGCAATCGGCTTTGAGCTCTTGTTCACAACTGCGACGACCACTGCGTCAGTGTCTTTTCCACGCAGAACTGTGGTTCCGGTCACCTTGACCCGGCGATCGATCGTCGGAACCGTAAGAGGCTGGGAGGCAAGCTTCATCTTGATCGCGTTCGCCTTCTGAACACGGGCAGCCTTGTCCTGAGTGCTTTCACACCCGGTCACAAGGATTGCCGCTAGAACAGCGACAGCCGCAATGGAACGGCTTCGGATCAACCGAATGTTCCTGACACGTAGTGCTTGGTCCGCTCAGCCATTGGCGCCTTGAATACTTGGTCTGCTGTTCCGTACTCGACTAGGTCGCCCAGGTACATGAATGCCACATAGTCGCTTACGCGCTGTGCCTGTTGCATGTTGTGGGTAACGATCACGATGGCAACCTGGTCCTTCAAACGGATGATCAGATCTTCGATGATCTCGGTGGACTTTGGATCCAACGCTGAGCACGGCTCGTCCAAAAGCAGAACCTCGGGCTGTGCAGCAAGTGCGCGGGCGATGCAGAGCCTCTGCTGCTGACCACCTGAGAGCCGGAGGGCCGGGTGGTCAAGGTTGTCACCAACCTCATCCCAGAGGCCAGCCCTCTGCAAAGCGTCCTGAACTTGGGGAAGCAGCACTGCCTTGCTTGGCTTGCGGCTTGCCTGCTCGCGGATCGCATAGGCGACGTTTTCGAAGATGCTCATCGGGAACGGGTTTGGCTGCTGGAAAACCATCGAAACCCGGCGCCGAAGGTCGGTTGCTTCTAGCTCGTGGATGTCTTCCCCGTCGAGCAGGATGGACCCGGTCGAAACTGCAGTGTCAGTCAACTCTGTAAGCCGGTTAAGGGACCTCAGGAGTGTTGTCTTGCCGCAGCCGGAAGGACCAATCAGCCCGAGAACTTCGTTCTCGCGAACAGGCAGCGAAACCTCCCTCACTGCAGTCTTGGTGCCGTAGGCGATTGAGAGTTGGTCAATCCTCATCCAGAT
>CALJKH010000021.1 GCA_937973575.1 uncultured Solirubrobacterales bacterium
GACTGGACTTCAGACGTGTGCTCTTCCGATCTGCAGAGACACTGCGTGGAGTCGTTGACCATCCACCGCCATGCTGGCGCTCGCGCACAAGCCAACGAACAGCCCGAGAGATTGCAGGATCTGAGCCGCTGACTCCAGCTCCACGCAGGGCCATCACCGCATAAGCCGTGAGGTCCACGGATGGCTCCCCAGGATTGAAGTTGACTGCCCCGCTTCGCGTGACCCCTGCCTTAACGAGCTTCACAAGGTCTCGGCCACCGAAACTGTGAACATCCGCTCCAGCAACAGTTGCAGCTGCAAGTAGAAGGCGCTGCTCGTAGCCTGCGCGCTCTTCAGGACTATCGGATGTCTCACGCATCAGGTCGCGGCTGTCAGCTTCAAGTCGCTGCAACAAAGACTTACCCCCGGGCTTATGAACGGCCTTGAGGTCGTACCCGGAGGCTGCCAGTGCAAGTGCAGCCCAACCGGTCTCGCGCGGCGACGACCCGCCAGAACGCGAATCGACCGGAAAGCCACCGTCCCTAAGTTGGGTTCCAAGTAGCCAGGTCTTCGCCGACCCGGCCGCGGCGTGTCCGCTTATTGGAAGAACGCCAGCCACCAGTGCCATCAGCACTGCCGGAACTGCCAGCGCATTGAATGGCACGCCCCTGGGAAGCCACTTGGGTTCGCTGCGGAGTTTTGCGCGCTGAACCGCAGCTATCAACGCCGGCCCAAAGGCGATCGCGAACAGGACATTGCCAACAGCGTGCGCGATGTTCCACGGAAGTGATGTGAGCGAGTAGGCGATCAGGGTTGACTCCCTCGGGCTGCCTCCATAGAGGAGCCACTGGGACACATCCATGATCACACCGAATGTGAGTCCAGCGACTGCCCCAGCTAGAGCCAGCTGCCACCGCGAGATGCTGCCCCGCGTGGCCTTTGCGAGGAGAGCTCCGAGTACGCCGGCGACTCCCCAAGCGAACATCTGCCATGGCGTCCATGGACCTTGGCCAAAGACCATGTTCGAGACAAGAGCAGTAATCGCGCCCACCGCGAACCCAGCCCGCATTCCGAGGGCAAAGCCTGCGATCAGGATGATGTCGGTTGTTGGCTTGACATTGGGGAGCGGAGCAAACGCAAGCCTCCCGGCTACTGCGAGGGCCGCGAGCGCCGCAACCAGCCCAACGGTTCGGGCGGAGAGGCTTCCCTTCTCGTAGGCAAGAATCAGCCCTGCAAGGGCGACGATCAGAACAGCGGTTGACGCGATTGCCCAGTTCACTTCGCAGCCTCACTCGTCTGCTCAAGCCAATTCCTGACGACCCGAGCGCCCTCCGGCGGAGTGATCGGCCCGCCCGGGACCCCAATCGCTCTTGCAGTCTCAGTCGCGTAATGCCAGCCTCCCGTGAGGATTGACCGGGTGGTGCCGTCAGCAATGAACGCGCCCTCGCCCATCAGGACAGTTCGGCTTGAGACCTTCGCTGCCAGCTCGGGATCATGAGTAGCGATCACAACCGCGGCCCCATCAGCGGCCAGCTCGGCGACAACGGTTGCGAGCATCGCGGAGGCGTCCTCATCCATCCCCCTCGTTGGCTCATCCAACAGAACAACCGACGGCGACTCATCGCCAGCGAGCACGAGGGCCAAAGCAGCCCTTTGAGTCTCCCCGCCGGAGAGGTCACGGGGGTTACGCGAGGCGAAGTCTGTGAGTCCGGCTGCAGCGAGTACATCGGGCGGCACACACTCGGCAAGCGTCTCCCCCGCGAGAAAGGCTGAGGGCGTTTGTGAAAGCCAGGCGACTCTGCCTTCCGCTCGGGCGCTACCCCGCGTGGCCTTCTCTAAGCCGGCAATGTGTCTAAGCAGCGTTGACTTGCCGGCTCCGTTGCGTCCCATAAGAGCAACCACCTCTCCAGCTGAAACAGAGAGGGTCACACCACTCAGGATCGTCTTCCCCCCATCGCGCTCGTCCCAGAGCCCTCTAACTTGAACTGGCGAGTCATCGCGGCTACGGCGGAGCTTCGAGAATCTGGATCGGTCTGAACCCACCTCTGTGGGCTCGTCGAATCGGACTGCGGATCCGAAACCCTCGTTAGCCCCAAGCTCACGAAGGCGGCCCCTCAGTTCCTTAACTGAGATCGGCATTCGCCCGGCCATCCCGGAGGCTGAATGGATTGCGGCGACCGGTGGCAGCGGCCAGCCGTTCCTGCGGGCCTCCTCCAGATGGTCGGCCGGAGTGTGGTCACCGACCAGCCGGCCGGTTTCCAGCATCAGGACTCGGTCCACTGCGGCCAGCGCGAGTTCCATGCGCTGTTCCGCCAACAGAATTGTGATCCCCTGTTCCTCATTGAGGCGCCTGAGTGTCCAGATCAGATCATCTGCCGCGACTGGATCAAGCTGCGAAGCGGGTTCGTCCAGCAGAAGAACATTTGGCCGGACTGCTAGGGCGGCGGCTATTGCTACCCGCTGAAGCTCCCCGCCAGACAGGCCCTGAAGCTTTCGCTCAAGCAGGCTTTCAATCCCAAGCATGAGCGCCGCCTCCTCAACCCCACGTGCAACCTCTGAGGCTGTCTGCCCGCGGCTCTCAAGTGGCAGGGCAAGCTCGGCACGAACGGTGTTCATTACGACCTGGCGCTCTGGGTCCTGAAGCACGGTTCCGCAGACCCTTGCGATTGCAGCTGGGCCATTGTCGCGGGTGTCAAGTCCACAAACAGTTATTGAGCCAGCTGCGGTACCCCCGTCGAACCCAGGTGCCAACCCAGCAATCGCGCGAATCAGGGTTGACTTACCCGAACCCGAAGCGCCAGCAAGGAGGGCAAATTCACCCTCGTGAAGATTGAAGGACAGCCCATCGAGAGTCAGG
>CALJKH010000022.1 GCA_937973575.1 uncultured Solirubrobacterales bacterium
ATCGGCTTACGGGACACTGCCACCACTGTGATCGAGCCACCCTTCGGCTTGATTCCAGCTGCTGCAAGTGCCTTCCGGACACCCGCGCCTGGCAGATCGTCAACCGAGTCGATGATTACGACAGCGTTGCCGCCCTTGGAGATCGCACGCTTGGCCTTGTCGATGGCACGCTCGACTGAGCGGGCACGTGAGTCAGGTGATGAGTCAAGAGTCTCGGTTGAGCTTGGCTCAACTGCAGCCCAGTCCCCCTCTTCCTCGGCGCGAACACCGCTGAGGACGGTAATGACGTCGACGCCGTTAATGGCACGCAAAGCTGTGGCAAGCGCAAGAGCTGCTGTGCTCTTGCCGGAGTGTGGTCCGCCGTGGAAAACAACGCGGGAGCCCTTTCCGATCGGGGCAACCTTGTCAATCTCCGCGAGTGTCTTGTCGGCACCGAGAGCAAAGCGCTCAGTCGGCAAAGTGACAGGCTGTGGCTGCGCCTTGCTCTTAGTTGGCGGAGCTGGTGCTACCTCATCGGCACTCTTGCCGTTGATGCTCTCGATACGAACGAGTGACGGGTGACGCTCTGAGCGACGCGGAGGCCGAACTGGGCCACCAACTGTGTCGCCGTCGCTCAACTCAAGCCTGCGGATCTGAGCTGCCGAAACATAGATCTCCGGGCCACCGCCGTTGGGGTGAACAAAGCCCGAGCCTGAACCGTGAATCTCAAGCTTGCCTTCTACAGACTCTGGTGCGTCGGCGGCGCGCTCGCGCTCGTCACGGCGACGGTGCTCACCGCGAGTCTCATCATGGTCGCCACGGCCGCCAGATGATCGCCCACCACGGTTGCGGGAGCGACTCTCTGAGTTACGACCGCTCGATGCAGGCTTCTCAGCTTTCGCAGCTGGCTTAGCTGATGCGCCACCTTGTGACTCCAACAGCTTGTCGATTAGGTCGGCCTTGCGCATCCTGCGGTAGCCATCAATGCTTAGCTCCGCTGCGATTTCATGCAGGTCGGAAAGGGGGCTTGACTCGAGTGCATCTCGGGAAAGAACTGACATTTGTAACTCCTTGTGTGTGATCGGTAGGCGTCCTGCCGCGTTGTGAACAGCGACAGGCGACTCATCTTGCGGTTTTTACCCTAGCGCCAACTAGCGCCCTTGCGTGTTCAGCTTCGCTCGACGCGCCTGAGTTCCTCTGCGAGCATGGCGTCTGCCGGGAGGTCCTCGGAGCCGTTAAGGACGCGTTGAACCTTGATGAAGTCTCGGCAGGCAGCTACATCGTGCACTCTGAAGATGTGGTTCCCGCGGCTCGTTGCCCAGCCAAGCGCTGCGAGGGTTCCTGCCTCACGCTCGCGTGGAGGCCGGTTGGTCGCAGCGCCAATGAAGTCCTTCCGGCTAACTGCTAGGAGCACCGGATGCCCGAGGGCCTCTAGGCGATCCAATCCGCGCAAGACTTCGACAGTCTGGGCAGGTGTCTTGCCAAAGTCCGGCCCTGGATCAGTGATGATCGAATCCGGCGAAACGCCCTTTGACACTGCAAACGCGATTCGCTCCTGGAGGAACTCAATGACGTCTTCGAGCATCTTGCCGTCCATCGAACGGTCGAGAAGCTTCTCCTTCGGAGCTGCCCGCGTGTGCATGATCACGAGCCCTGCCCCGTACTCCGCGCACACATCAGCGAGCTCGGGATCCCGCAGTCCGCTGACATCGTTGATGATTGAGGCTCCAGCCTCCAACGCGGCACGGGCAACAAGCGGCTTGTAGGTATCAACCGATACGACCGCGCCGAGTTCGCTGACGACTCGCTCAATAACTGGAACGACACGCTCTGCTTCGGCCTTTGCCTCAACCGCGGGTGCATTCGTTACCCCGGACTCACCGCCGATGTCAATGATGTCGGCACCGTCAGCGAGGAGCTTGGCTGCAAGCTCAACCCGGTTATCGACCGACTTCATTCCACTCTCATCAGAGAAGGAATCAGGCGTTGCGTTGACAACTCCCATTAGCCAGGGGCGGCTGCTGACATCCAGCGTTACTCCCCGCGCGCTGATCAATCCGCTTGCCATCAGGTCAATCCACTAGCGCTGCGACAGAGACGCCTTCACGTTCTGCCTCAGCTCTGTAGTCCGCGATCTGCCGGGCAACCTCGTCCTCACTCCAGCCGAGCTCCTTGGCCATCGCTGCAGCAACCCGCAACACAAACTCTGAATCCGGTTGGAGCGAATCACGGCCGGCTAGGAGTGCGAGGCGCGTGCGCCGCAGCATCACATCGGCGAGAGTCGTGGCCTGCTGCTCGCGGATCGCCCAAACAGCCTCAGCGAGGATATCTCCCAGACCTTCGACGATCGGTTGTGCGAGTTCACCGCTTTCGGCTGCAACCGCAAGTACATCCTCTGCCACCTTGCCGTAACGCGTAGCGAGAGCCTCGTATGACTCACTCGGCACACCCTCCACCCTTGGCAGGTCATCGGGAGCTACCCAACGGCCGATCGCTGCGTCTCGTGTGCGACACGGGGCCTCGGCGCCGTCCCGTTCAACAATCCTGTCAACCGTCATTTCAGCCATGTGGCGCCAAGTGGTCAACTTGCCGCCAGTGATGGTGATCATCCCCGACGAAGTTTCGTAAAGCTCAGCCTTACGGGAAATATCCACTGACTTCTTGCCCTCGGCAGGAGCAATCAATGGCCTCACACCAGCGAAGGCACCAACAACATCCTCGTGAGTTAGCTCGCATTCGAAGAATTCATTAACTGCGTTCAGCAGGTAGTCCACATCGGACTCGGGCGGCGGAACGTTTTCAAGGGACTCGGCTTCGTAGTCGTTGTCAGTAGTTCCGACCAGTGTCCGCCCAAGCCATGGCAGGGCAAAGATCGAGCGACCCTCGCCAGCAGGCACGATTGCTCCAGCCTCAAGCGGAAGAGCATCAGCGTCAAGAAGGATGTGCGTTCCGCGACTTGGCCGAATGCGCGGAACCTCGGCCTCAGTTCGCAACTCGCCAGGGCGCAGTCGGTCAGCCCAAACGCCTGTCGCGTTGACGATGTGAGCTGCGCGGATCTCAAACTCCTCGCCGCCGTCTGCGACTGCAGTGACGCCCTTGGCGCGACCACCCGACTCGATCAGCCCGGTGACGTTTACACGGTTGGCAACGACAGCTCCCCACTCGCACGCTTCCTCGAGTGCTGTGAGAACGAGACGCACGTCATCTGTCTGGCAGTCATAAAAGAGGTACCCACCGGTCGGCTGGCGCTTGGCAAGGGCTGGGAGGAGTTCGCTCACATCCTCACCGGAGATCTCGCGATGCCTGTCGGGGCTCCAATCGCCAGGTTCGGGCGGCCCCTCGTCCCCATCGCGCTTCTTCCGCGCACCACGCAGGGTCGGCAGAGCGAGTCCGTCATACATGTTGAGCGCAACACCAACCAGCCGGTCGGGACGCTCATCACCAAACGCTGGGACAACCATCTTGAGGGGCTTCACAAGATTCGGGGCCATGTGGACATTGATCTGACGCTCCAGAAGAGCTTCACGGACGAGCCCAAGGTCAAAACTCTGGAGGTAGCGGAGCCCACCGTGAACTAGCTTGCTTGAGCGACTCGAGGTACCGCAGCCAAAGTCATGTCGCTCAACCAGCGCAACTGTGTACCCGCGTGACGCTGCGTCAAGGGCCACGCCAGCGCCAGTTATCCCTCCACCTACGACGAGAACGTCGAAAGAGCGAGAGGCAAGTGACTTGAGGGCAGCGTCGCGACTGATCATGTGGGACCCACCCTAGAACGCCGGGCGGGCGATTGAAGAGCTAGAGGCTCTGGACCTCTGCTGTGATCTCGCCGACAGATTCCTTGGCATCGCCGAACAGCAGCGATGTCTTCTCATCGTAGAAGAGCGGATTGTCGATACCGGCGAAGCCAGCGCCCATTGAGCGCTTAAGGACGACGGTCGCAGCGGCTTGGTCTACCTCAAGGATCGGCATGCCGTAGATCGGCGAATCTGGCTGATCCTTGGCTGCTGGGTTGGTCACATCGTTGGCGCCGATGACCAATACGACGTCAGTCCGTGGGAACTCTGGGTTGATGTCGTCCATCTCCTTGAGCTGGTCATAAGGGACATCAGCTTCAGCGAGAAGAACGTTCATGTGGCCTGGCATACGACCAGCAACTGGGTGAATGCCGAACTTGACTTCAACGCCCTTGTCTTCAAGGACACGAGTCAGTTCCTTGACTGAGTGCTGAGCCTGCGCAACAGCCATGCCGTACCCGGGAACGATTACGACAAGTCGAGCGAATGCGAGCTGGATGGCTACATCCTGAGCACTCGTGGACCGAACCGTGCGGCCCTCCATGTCAGCTCCACCCCCGCCACCAGCGACAGCGTCGCCGCCACCGAAGCCACCGGCGATGATTGATGGGACTGAGCGGTTCATGGCGACTGCCATCAAGTTGGTGAGGATCGTGCCTGAAGCGCCAACAATCATGCCGGCCACGATCAGTACGACGTTCTGAAGAGCGATGCCGGCAGCTGCAGCAGACAGGCCTGTGAAGGCATTAAGCAGTGAGATGACGACTGGCATGTCGGCGCCGCCAATTGGCAGGACGACCAAGTTGCCGAGGATGCCTCCGAGTACGAGGATCAGCACGAAGAGCGGAATGGAGACGGTGCCAGTGGCGATGATCACAGCACAGGCGATTGCGCCAAGGAGGAGCCCAAGGTTGATGAACTGCTGGCCCGGAAGCTGAATTGGGCGGCTAGGCAGGATCTCCTGAAGCTTGCCGAACGCAATGTTTGAGCCCCAGAAGGAAACCGAGCCGATGATGGCTGCGAACAGTGAGGGGATCAGTGTCTGAAGCGGAGGGTTAATCGAGAAATCGCCATGGACAGCGTTGTAGTACTCGACGAACGAAATGATCGCGACAGCACCGCCACCCACTCCGTTGAAGAGAGCAACCATCTGCGGGATTGCAGTCATTTTGACCTTGACTGCGCTTGGAATGCCGAGGATCGTGCCGATAACGACGCCGAGCACGATCACGATGACGTCAGCTGTGCTGTCAAGCACTGGCGTCTGACCATCCGGCCCGAGCCCGATCAGAGTGGCAACAACCGCAACGGCCATACCAACAGCCGCGATCTTGTTGCCCTTAACCGCAGTGTTAGGACCGGTCAGACCCTTCAGACCAACAATGAAAAGAATGAAGGCAAAGATGTAGAGCGAAGTGATGAAGTTGAAGCTTTGGTACCAGGCGGTTGCGAGTGTCATGCTGACGCCTCCTCTGCTGGCTCTTCGACCTTTTTAGGCTCAGGCTTACGCTTGAACATGCCGAGCATCCTGTCGGTCACGAGGAAGCCACCAACAACGTTGATGGTGCCGAAGGCGATCGCGATTACGAGCAGGATCCTTGTGAGCCAATCGTTTGACTCGGAAACGACGACGATTGCTCCGACGACAACGATGCCGTGAATGGCATTGGTGCCAGACATCAGCGGAGTGTGAAGAGTGTTTGGAACCTTTGAGATGACCTCGAAGCCGACGAACGCGGCAAGGACGACGATTGCGACCATCGTTACGACGTCGAGATGCTGTCCAGCTTCGGCGGTTGCGAGAAGGGCAACAGAATTCAT
>CALJKH010000023.1 GCA_937973575.1 uncultured Solirubrobacterales bacterium
AAATAGTCGGGAGATATAACCAGTGTTGTATCTCGGCTTCGAATTTGACCACAACTCGAACACAGACGCAACGCCGAAACGCCCGGAATCGCCCTCCGGCCCGATTGGTAGTGTCGCTTTTATGACCGCCCTCTCTGACTTGACCTTGATCGCCTCCGGCAAAGTCCGTGACATCTACTCTGTCGATGACGACAAGCTCCTGCTTGTTGCAAGCGACCGCGTCTCAACATTTGACGCAGTGCACCCGACGCCGATCCCAGGCAAGGGCGCAGTCCTCACAGCTATCTCAGCCTTCTGGTTTGACCGCATTGCCGGCCTCGTCCAGAACCACACCGTCTCGGTCACCGACGGAGTCCCAGATGAGGTTCGCGGCCGCGGAGTTCTAGTTCGCAAGCTCGAGATGCTGCCCGTCGAATGTGTCGTGCGCGGCTACCTCGCCGGCTCCGGCTGGGCTGAGTACCAAGAGTCCGGCACTGTCTGTGGCGTTGCTCTTCCTGAAGGCCTTCAAGAGTCATCCCAACTGCCAGAGCCAATCTTCACCCCGGCCACCAAGGCTGAGGTTGGCGACCACGACGAGAACATCGACTTCGACACAGCCTGTGGCGTAGTTGGCGACCGCGACCTGATGACTAAGGTTCGCGATCTCTCAATCCAGATTTACAAGGAAGGTGCTGCCTACGCCCGCGAGCGGGGGATCATCCTCGCCGACACGAAGTTCGAGTTTGGAGAGGACGAAGACGGAGTCCTCACAATCGGCGACGAAGTACTCACGCCTGACTCAAGCCGCTTCTGGCCAGCTGACGAGTACGAGCCAGGCAGAGGCCAAGCAAGCTTTGACAAGCAGATCGTTCGCGATTGGGCGACCTCCACTGGCTGGGACAAGAAGGCCCCAGCCCCGGAGATCCCTCAGGAAATCGCTGACGCAACCATTGCCCGCTACCGCGAGGCTTACGAGCTACTCACAGGCGAATCGCTTGACGCTTGGCTTGAAAGGACTGCCCCATGAAGGCACGAGTACTGATCCGCCCCAAGCAGGGCATCCTTGACCCTCAGGGCCAGACTGTGGAGCGCGCGCTTCCAGCCCTCGGCTTCGACGGAATCAAGAATGTTCACGTCGGGCGCCTTGTTGAGCTTGAGGTTGAGGACGCGTCGCAGCTTGAGTCGCTCTGCGAGAAGCTGCTTGCCAACACCTTGATCGAAGACTTCGAGATTCAGCTCGACGAGAGCTGATCACTCCGTGGCAACTCGCATCGGCGTAGTCCGCTTTCCCGGCTCCTGTGACGAACAGGATGCTCTTGATGCCTGCGCACTTGTGGGGGACGCGGAGATCCTGTGGCACGGCAGCCGTGACCTCGGCGGCGTTGACGCAGTAGTTGTCCCCGGTGGGTTCTCCTACGGTGACTACCTTCGCCCCGGTGCGATCGCTCGCTTCTCGCCAGTAATGGAAGCTGTCGCCGAGTTCGCGCGTGAAGGTGGGCCAGTGCTTGGCATCTGCAACGGCTTCCAAGTGCTCTGCGAGGCCGGCCTACTGCCAGGTGCCTTGCTCGCTAACAACGGACTGCGCTTCCTCTGCCGCCAGGTGGACATCATCGTTGAGCGCCCAAACACTCCTTGGACTGCAGCCTGTGACGCAGGCGAGCGCCTCTCAATTCCTGTCAAGCACATGAGCGGCCGCTGGTTTGCCGACGACGACACAGTCGCCCGGCTCGAGGCCGAAGGCCAAGTGGCGTTCCGCTACGCACCCGGCCAGAACCCGAACGGATCAGTCGCTGACATCGCTGGCGTCTCATCACCTGAGGGAAATGTTGTCGGCCTGATGCCACACCCTGAGCACGCAGTTGACGCGATCACCGGCTCGGCTGATGGCCTGAAGCTCTTCTCCTCAATCCTTAAGGAGCGTGAGGGCGTTGGCACCGCAAGCTGAGGAACAAGTACCTGGGCTTGAGCGGGCTAAGGACCTTGGCCTGACCGAGCCTGAGTACTCGATGATCGTCGAGCTGATGGGCCGCGAGCCCAACGAGGTTGAGCTGGCGATGTTCTCCCTTCTCTGGAGCGAGCACTGCGCCTACAAGCATTCGAAGAAAGTCCTCCGCAGGCTTCCAACTGAGGGCGAGCGCCTTCTGCTTGGTGTCGGCGAGAACGCTGGCGCTGTTGAAGTCGCTGGCATGGCAGTCGCATTCAAGGTTGAGTCCCACAACCACCCAAGCGCCGTCGAGCCCTTCCAAGGTGCTGCCACTGGTGTTGGCGGAATCCTGCGGGACGTGATCGCTCTTGGTGCGCGGCCAATTGCGATGCTTGACTCGCTCCGCTTCGGCTACCCAGACTCGGACCGCTCACGCTGGCTTCTTGACCGGGCCGTTGCCGGCATCGGCCACTACGGCAACTCAATCGGCGTGCCGACAGTTGGCGGCGAGATCCACTTTGACCCTTCCTACGAGTCCAACTGCCTCGTCAATGCGATGTGCGTTGGCATCGCCGACCCGAATCGCCTGATGCGATGCGCAGCAACCGGTGTTGGCAACAGGGTGATCCTGATGGGCGCCCTTACCGGCCGTGACGGAATCGGTGGCGCATCAGTCCTGGCGAGTGCAGAGCTTGGGGAGGACGACGCTGATAAGCGCCCAACAGTTCAGATCGGCGACCCGTTCGCTGAGAAGAAGGTGCTTGAGGCCTGCCTTGAGTTGATCGGCGAAGACCTCCTCGTAGCCCTCCAAGACCTTGGAGCAGCTGGCCTCACATCATCCGCATCTGAGATGGCAGCCCAAGGCGAGGTTGGCCTTGACTTGGACATCGCGCGCATCCCACTTCGCGAAGCTGACATGGAGCCGTTCGAGATCATGGTCAGCGAGTCACAGGAGCGAATGCTTGCGATCGTGGAGCCAAGCAAGGTCGGTGCAGTTCTGGAGATCTGCGAGAAGTGGGAACTCCTCGCAACTGACATTGGCGTTGTCACAGAAGGCGACCACATGCGAATCCTGAAGGGATCAGATGTTGTCGGCGACATTCCAGTCAAGGCTCTCGTTGACGACTGCCCGCTCTACGACCTTCACCCCTCACCACCGGAGGAAGGCCTCTACCCAGCGCCTCCAGCTGACCTGCCCGAGCAGGCTGAGCAAGGGGAGACACTCGCAGCCCTGCTCGCTGGCCCAAACATCGCTTCGCGCCGCCCAGTCTTTGAGCAGTACGACCACATCGTCCAGTCCCGCACTGTGCGCCGGCCGGATGAGGCAGATGCCGCAGTGCTTGCCCTCCCCGCTGGCCCTGATGGAGTCCGCCCAGCTTTGGCCGTCTCGATTGACGGCAACGCCCGTCGTGTTGCAGCAGACCCTGAGACAGGTGCGATCGAAGCTGTCCTTGAGTGCGCTGCCAACCTTGCCTGCACTGGCGCCGAGGCACTTGGCCTGACCAACTGCCTTAACTTCGGTAACCCGGAGAAGCCACATGTTGCCTGGCAGCTGATCAACGCAGTTGAAGGCATTGCCAAGGGCTGCGAGGCACTTGGAATTCCAGTTGTCGGTGGCAATGTAAGCCTCTACAACGAGGGCCCTGACGGCCCGATCCTTCCGACCCCAGTAATCGGAATGGTTGGCGAGCTTCCCGACGCGACTGTCGTCTCCAACAGCGGCTTCGTAGCTGACGGCCATGCCGTTGCTCTTGTCGGCCCGTTCGAGCCCAACCTGACTTCCTCTGAGCTTGCAGCTCGCCGCGGGAAGGCCCCAGCTGGGGAGCTTCCAGCTCTTGATGTCCCCGCGACGCTTGCAGCGCATGAGGCCGTCCGTAATGGAGTCCGCTCCGGTGCGATCGTCACAGCTCACGACATCGCCGAGGGCGGCCTTGCTGTTGCTCTCGCTGAGGCTTGCGCTGCCGCCGGCATCGGCTGCGAGGTAACCCTGCCTCTGCTGACCGACGAAGCTCTCTTCGGCGAAGCCCCTGGCCGTGGCTTTGTGATCGCAGGCCCCAGGGATGCGATCGCAACAATTCCAGGTGCTGAGGTGATTGGCACCACCGGCGGAACCGAGCTTGTCATCGCTGATCGCGATGGCGAAAAGATCTCGATGACGGTTGCCGATGTGCGGGAAGCCCGCGATGGTGGCCTTGCCGTGCATCTCCCATGATCAGCATTGCTACGCTGGTAGTCCGGTCGGTCGGTTCCTAACCCAGTGAACACCGTGACCTCTACTCAAGACGACACCCGCGAAGGTCCCCGCGATGAATGCGGTGTCTTTGGGATAGTCGCACCCGGACTTGAGGTATCCCAGTACTCGTACCTCGCCCTTTACGCATTGCAGCACCGCGGGCAGGAAGCGGCGGGCATCGTCTCCTTCGACGGCGAGCGCTTCCAGACCGAGCGCCGCTTGGGCCTCGTCGGCGACCACTTCTCCTCCGAAAAGGTGATCAACCGCCTGCAGGGCTCGTCAGCGCTGGGCCACGTGCGCTATTCGACGACGGGCGAAACCATTCTCCGCAACGTGCAGCCGCTGTTCGCCGAACTCGCTGCCGGCGGCTTCGCCGTCGCCCATAACGGCAATCTGACCAACGGCATCAGCCTGCGCCGCGAACTCATCAAGCAGGGCGCGATCTATCAATCCACCTCCGACACGGAGGTGGTGCTCCATCTGGTT
>CALJKH010000024.1 GCA_937973575.1 uncultured Solirubrobacterales bacterium
ATGACAGACACCGTCGGGTTCATCCGGAAGTTGCCACACCAACTCGTCGATGCCTTCGGTGCGACACTTGAGGAGACCCTTGAGGCTGACCTACTGCTGATTGTTGAAGACGCTTCTGAGCCTGATGCGGAGGCAACCGAGCGCCGACTAGCCGTTGAGTCCACACTCGATCAGATCGGAGCTGGGTCGCTCCCGCGTATTCGGGTTCTCAATAAGGTAGATCTACTCTCCGACGAAGACCGTTTTGGTCTGACAATGGTTGATCCGACTGCATCTCTAGTAAGTGCAGTAACGGGCGAGGGGATTGAATCGCTGCTTGACACCGTTGCCGCCATGATCGGAACTCGCCTCGTAACAGTGCGACTCCTGATTCCATACACGGAAGGAGCAATCCTTGCTGAACTTCATCGTGTCGCAGGTGACCTAGTGCGGGAAGACGGCGCTGACGGTGTTGCTGTTACGGCGAGGATGCGACCCGAGGTTGCCGCGCGCTGGTCACGATTTAGTGTTGAGTAGTGGCGATGACTGATATCCGGTTTCAGAGGCTTAGCCCCGACGCTGTGCTGCCAGGGAGGGCAAACACTGGCGATGCCGGCCTTGACCTTGCAACCGTGGAGCACGTGTCACTCGCTCCTGGAGAGCGCCGCCTAGTTCGAACAGGCCTTGCCGTCGAGATTCCTGCAGGGCATGGCGGTCTCGTCCTACCTCGCAGCGGGCTCGCACTGAAACACGGCGTGACTGTTTTTAACAGCCCCGGGCTCATTGACTCTGGCTACAGAGGTGAGATCGGAGTGATCCTGCTCAACACTGATCAAGCAGAAAGCGTCGACTTCGAGGTGGGGGACAGGATCGCCCAGCTCTTGGTGGTTCCATTCAATGAACTGAGTCCGAGATGGGCTGAAAACCTTGAGGGCAGCGAGCGCGGGAATGGTGGCTTCGGTTCGTCAGGTCGGAGCTAGGGCCTGATGTCTCGCCCTGCTGCGTGGGCAGCAGTTAGGTCCCGCAACTTCCGATTCTTCTGGGTGGGACAAAGCTTTAGCTTCGCTGGTGATCGCATCGCGACGATCGCCATCGTCCTCTACGTCACCGTTGACCTTCACGATGTTGTTGGACTCGGCCTCGTTCTGGGAGCTCAGGGTCTCGCTCTAGCCGTGTTCTTGCTGTTCGGGGGAGTGTGGGCTGATCGGCTTCCACGGAAGCGGCTGATCATCGCTACCGATGCAGGCTGCTTCCTTCTGCATGGAGCCCTTGCGGTTCTGATCTTCACCGGCCACATCGCTCTTTGGGAGCTGGTGGTGATTGAGGCAGGGTTTGGCGTCGCTGAGGCCATTTACCGCCCAGCCTTTGCTGGGCTGCTGCCTCAAACAGTTGACGAAGAACATATTCAGTCAGCTTGGGGGCTCTCCCATGCAACCGAGAACGCAGCGATGGCCTTTGGCCCCCTGGTGGCCACCGGACTCGTTCTAGGCATCGGAGCAGCCTGGGCCTTTGCCTTTGATGCTGCGACTTTCCTTGTC
>CALJKH010000025.1 GCA_937973575.1 uncultured Solirubrobacterales bacterium
CGACGCTCTTCCGATCTGGACGATTGGCTGATCAAGCGCAGGCAGGATCAGGTATCCGCTAGTCAAGGTCGCGGTGGTCGAGCCGGATACCGGGCCAGTACCGCCCTCAGTTGGGAACTGTGTCTGCCAATCGGCCTGGACTGGCGTCTCGTCCCGGTTGCCGTACGGATCTACAGCTCGGACAACGAAGGTGTGTACGCCTTCGCTGAGCTTCGTCAGCAGTGTTGGGCTTGCGCAGGTGGCGAAGTCGCCGTCGTCAACCTTGCACTGGAAGGTTGCCCAGCGGTCGTCACTTGAGAAGGCGATGCTGGCTTCGCGGCCGACAATTACACCGCTCGGCCCCGCGGTGATCGTTGTATTAGGAGCCTTCGTGTCAATTGTCCAGCCACGGCTTACCGGGGTGGGGTCGTTGACCTTGCCGTCGATCGTCGCGCGGACCTTGAGGTTGTGGCGGCCATCGGTGAGCTCTGGTGTCTCATACGGGCTCTCGCAAGCTGCCCAAGCGCCGATATCAAGCTGGCACTCGAAGGTTGCTCCTTCTACATTCGATGAGAACTTGAAGACGCCGGTCTTAGCGCGTGAGCGGCCTGCTGGGGCACCGTCAAGCATCGTGCCTGGAGGCGCAGTGTTGACTGTCCACGTGCTGGAGGCAGCATCGCTGTGGTTCCCACTTCCGTCAGTTGCGCGCACCTGGAAGGTGTGGTCACCCTCAGCAAGGCCACGGACCGATGTTGGGCTGGTGCATGTCTGCCAGTCGTTTGAGTCAACACGGCACTCAAGGGTCACGCTGTCCTCAGCTGGGTGGCTGAATGCGAACTGAGCGTCACCTGTACGGGCTACCGCCCCAGCCGCAGGGTTGGAGTTGTTGATCGTCGGCGGCGCTACATCAGAGGCCGTGACTGTCCACGTGTAGGAAACAACTGGGCTGACGTTTCCAGCGGCGTCTGTGCCCTTGATCTTCACGTTGTGGGATCCACTCGCAGGGTTGCTCAGAGTGACTGGGCTGGCGCAAGCTGAGTACTCCGCTCCATCAACCGAGCAGGATGTGGTCGTCTCAGCCGAAGCTGTCGCTGGCGAACCGTCAAGGACGTTGAATCCGAAGACAGCGTTGCCCTTGGCAGCCGGGTTGGTTGGCTTCTGCACGAGGTTCACGCTCGGCGCGATCGTGTCAGTGCGCCATGAGGCAGCGTCGCCGGTTGTCTCAGCGTTATCAGCCGTATCGGTGCTCAGGACACGGATCCTGTGAGCACCCTGTGCAAGCGTGCCACCGGCAAGTGCCTTCACATCAACTGGGCTTGTGCAGACAGTCCAGCTTCCACCGTCAAGCTGACAACGGGTCGTCGAAGTCTCACTGGCGTGGAAGGTCACGCCAGGTGCGGCAACGTTGCTATCGGCGGCTGGGGCAGCATCAATCGTCGTTGTCGGTGCAGTGTTGTCAACCCGCCAGGTGATGCTCTCCGGGCTTGAGTCACGGTTACCTGCCTCGTCAACTGCTCGCACCTCAATGGTGTGGCTGCCTTCTGAGAGGCCGCCGAAGCTCTCCGGTGACTGGCAGCTGAGCCAGTCCGCATCGGCGCTTGAGTCACGACGGCACTCGAACTGCTTGAGGGCTCGCGTATCGGTACCGGTGAAGGTGAGTTCAACGCGGCGTGACTTGGTCAGTGCCGGCAGCGTGCTGGTGATGCTGGTCGTTGGCTCAGTTCCGTCGACCTCGAAGTGGTCAACAGCTGGGTTGGTGTCCTCATTAGTCGCAGGGTCAATCGCTGAAACTGTGAGGGTGTAGATGTCATCCGCAAGGGCTGAGAACGATGGGCTTGCGCCACCTGGGCACGTTGCGTCAAAGATCTGGCCTTGGTTTGTGCCAACAAGTCGGCAGTGGAAGGTCGAACCAGCTTCGTTGGAGTTAACACCGAACTTCTCGTCGCGCAGGTTGACTAGACCCTCAGCGCCGGAGCTGAAGCTCGTGGTCGGTGATGTCGTATCAACCTTGAAGGTCTCTGTCTTGACAGGGCTGACGTTGCCAACCTCATCAGTGGCGCGGATCTCAAGGGTGTAGTTACCCTCAGCGAGCGGATCAGTCAATCCGAACAGGGTGTCCGCGCCAGTGATGTCGACTGTGCCGCTTCCGGAGCTGGTTGACGTGCCACCACAGGCGTGCCAGTTGTTGGCATCTGGGCCCCAAAGCACGCGGCACTCGTAAGTGATTGTGGCCTGAGGTGAGCGGTCGTTTACAGTGAAGCTGTAGCTCGGGGTCGTGTCATTGGTTGGGCGGGGCTGCACTGTGCTCTGGTTGCTCCGCGGGCCGTTGACATTGACCGTTGGGACGGTGTTATCCACACGCCATGAGTAGGCGGCCGGGGTGTCGTCCTTCTGACCGTCGGCGTTCACTGCCCTTACCTCGAAGCGGTTGACGCCGTCTGGCAGGTCGCTGTAATCGGTTGAGCCAGTCGAACCGGTCGAGCAGGATGCCCACGCCCGGATCACAGTGCCGTCGTTGAGTACGCGGCACTCGTAGCTGCTGATAGGCGACTGTGGCGATGAGAACTCGAAGTGAGCAGTCGTCGTCTTGGTTGCCTTGTCCTGAGCAGGCGTGCCAGCGTCAATTTGAGTGTTCGGGTGGACGCGCACTGTCAGCGTGCCGTTGCCGGTCGCGTTGTGGCCGTCGTCGGCGACAAATGTGTAGGTGTCGTGGCCTGTGAATGTTGTCGGCCAGCTGTATGTACGGCTGCTGCCAGTGCCTGAATCAGCGCTAATCGTGCCCGTACCGCTGACATTCGGAATACCGAAGGTCAATGAATCACTGTTCACATCCGTGCCTGCCAGCGTGATCCCCTTGGGCTGTGACTCATCAGCTTGGACATCCACCGTCTGGTTGGTGGCAACAGGTGGCGTGTTGATGGTGAAGGTCTTGGTGTAGATCTTCGACGCTCGTGATGGGTCAGCAACGCTGAGGGCGCCGTTGTCGGTGACCCGGGCGCGGATCGTGTACGAACCTGGAGTCTTGCCCGTTAGGTCAAGTGTGCGCGAAAGGTCAGCTGAGGTAAGCGCATAGGCAGTAGCCGAGCGGCTTTCGAAGCCGTCTGAGTTCGGTCCGTCCGTGGTGTTGCCGTTGAGGTCCCACTCGAGGGTTGCGCCTGATCCACCGATGCTGTCGTACGTGTTGGATGGGTCAGATGTGTCGGTAAGGGTTGCCGTCATCGTCCACGAGCTGTTCGTGTTCGGGTGATCAGACGGTGCACCGCTAACTGTGATCTGCGGGCTTGACGCGGAGGTTGACCCCTTCTCGGAGTTGACAAGAGCGGAGCCCATGAACTGGACTGCATTGCCGTCAGCGTTCGTACCTGTCGGGATACCTTCAACAACCCAACGACCACGCGCCGGGAACGAAGCCGTGATCTGGCCGGTGGTGTTGTCCGCCTGTGAGAGCTGCGAGTAGCCGGTAACGAAACCGCTGGTGCATGGTGCGTTACATGTGTTCCAACCGCCGCTTGCGTTCTTGACGAACATTGCGCCACTGGCTGCGTTACGGATGCGCCAGTTGAGCCCGTTGAAGCCTCCGCCCTTGCCGTGGCCGACGAAGCTGTAAACCACCGCGGTACCAGGTGTTGTTACTGCCTCAGTCGTGCCGCTGGCAGCGGCAACTCCGCCGACGCTTACGACCTTCTGAGCGTCAATCAGTGGGTAACCACCACAAGCGAAAGATGCGTCGTCAATACCGACGTTTGCTGGCAGGGCAGCAGTCAGCTTGCCCTGGTCATCCTTGAGCTTGAAGAAGATACGTCGATTGGTCGTAGTTGCAGTTGGCCCGATGCAGAGGCTCAGAAGGCCGTCGCTGATGCCGGTTGTCCATGAGGTGAGGGCAGTAATCGGCTGACTGACAGAGACGTAAGCGCGTCCGCCGCCACCTGGCTGCTGGGAGACCGTGACAGTGCCGCTGACGTACTGGTAGTTGCCTGGGTCAGTGTCGTTGGTCTGGGAGCTTGGGCTGACGAGAACATCAGTGATCGTGTGGCCTGGCTCAACGGCTACGTCGAACGCAGCGCGGAAGGTGCTGCCGTAAGAACCACGGGCTCCAATGTCAACAGTGTCCTGCCACTGGCGTGAAGCGATGCTGGAACGAGTGTTCTGTGTGCCGTTGTTGAGGACGATGATGCCGCCGCCGGTGCCGGTTAGAGCGAGGGACTTGTTTGCCTCAGTACCGGTAACGGTCAGGGTTGCGCTGTCGTCGGCAATGGCGGTTGGCGTGTAGGTAACGACGATGTTGCAGGTTGCGTTGACTGCCAGTGAGGCTGCACAGGTTGTTGAGGTCTTGACGAACTTGGCGGCATTGGTGCCGCTGATGGCCTGCGTGCTGGGGTTGGTGATCGGCACATTGCCGGTGTTCTTCAGCACGATTGTGTAGGCGCTGTTGGAACCATTGTTGACCGTCCCGAATGCCTTGGTTGCGCCAAGGGCCGTCGTGCCGGCAGTGTCGTAGTAAGCGAGGCTTGGCGTGTCCTGAACAACTGGGCCCGACAGCGCGATTGTCGCTGGGTTCCCTGATGTTCCGTCAGTGGTGTTGACGACAAGATTGGCTGACTTGCTGCCAATTGTCGTCGGCAAGAAGCGCACAACGATGTTGCAGGATGCGTTCGCTGCGAGCGAAGCCGTGCAAGTAGTGCTCGTAATAGAGAAGTTCGCAGCATCAGCACCAGTGATCGACTGCTGCGCAGCCGCAGTGCCGTTCATCGTCGTATTACCCGTGTTCTTCAAAACAAACGTGTACGAGTTGGAGAGCGTACGGATCGTGTCAGGGAAGGTGTAGTCGGTCTTGACAGTTGTCCCTGGTGTGTCGAGAAGGGTTGGGATCTTCTTGATCCCGATCACGTTGCCGCTGAGGGCTACGTCGCCACTAGTGGTTGTCACATTGTCACGGCCTGTTGGTGTAACGACCAAGTGGGCGGACTTGAGCGAGTCAATCGAGGTTGTGGCCGGGTTGAAGCGGACCGAGACCGTGCAGGTTGCGTTCGGTGCAAGTGAACCGGTGGCGCAGGTGGTTGTGGTGATCGTGAACTCAGAAGCGTTGTCGCCTGTCAGCGACTGGCCGGCTGCGCCGACGCCGTTAAGCGTCACATTGCCGGTGTTTCGCAATGTGAAGACGTAGACGGCCGACTGGGTGTTTGCGGTCGTGTCAGCAAACTGGTGTGCGGGCTCAGCTGCGGTGCCGGCAGTGTTCTGAACCGTGGCAGTCTGCTTTGCCTCAAGTGCGTTGCCGCTGAGGTCAACCGTCGCTACCGACGAGTTCGTGTCACTGCGATCGGACGGAGTGATGACAAGGTGCGCAGTCTTGGCGCCCTGAGTTGCGGGGTTAAAGCGAACTGTGATCGTGCAGGTCCCGTTAACGGCAAGCGATGCGGTCGTGCAGGTTGTCGCAGTAACTGAGAAGTCAGAAGCGTTGTCACCGGTGATCGCCTGCCCACTCGCACCGATGCCACTGAGGACAACGTTGCCGGTGTTCTTCAAAGTGATCACCTTGGTTGCGGAGACTTGAGTCGCGATCGTGTCAGCGAATCCATAGCTGCTGATCGGGTTGGTCCCGTCCAGAGTTGATGGCGTCTGGACTGCCTGAATTGAGGTGCCAGTCAGATTGACGCTGACATTGGCAGGCGTTCCGTTGGTCGTTGCGACAGTCAGTACTGCGGCCTTAGCGCCGGCTGATGTCGGGTTGAAGCGAACGCTGATGTTGCAGCTTGTGCCTGGGTCAACGCCAGCAGCAAGACATGTCGTGCCAGTAATGGTGAACTGGTCAGCGTTGTCGCCAGTGAGCGTCTGGTTCTCAGCTCCCTTCAGGACACCGGAACCGGAGTTGACGACCTTGAAGGTGTAGACCGACGACTGAAGCGTGCCGACGGTGTCAGCGAAGGCGTGGTCTGTCAGTGCAGTTGTTCCGTCCGACTCGAAGAGGCCAGGCGTGTAGGTAGCAGTAGTACCCGAGCCCGTAAGTGGCAACGTGACAGTTGAGCCGCCAGTGCCGTTGCCGTCAGTCGTTGCAATGTTGAGGCTGGCGGTGCGCGTGCCGTCAGCGGTTGGGGCAAAGCTCACCGTGATCGTGCAGGTGCCACTTGGTGCGATTGATGTTGAGCAGGTTGTACCGGTGATCGTGTACTCGGAAGCGTTGTCGCCACTAATCGACTGGTTGGCTGAACCGGTTCCTTGGACGGTGAAGTTGCCGTCGTTCTTGAGGGTGAAGGTCTTTGGTGACGCCTCCCCTACACCGATCTGACCAAAGTCCTGGCCTGTGATCGTGTTGGTGCCTGTCGAGTCATAAAGGACCGGGTAGCGCGTCTGAGCGACAGCGTTGGCTGAGAGGTCAACAGTGTCAGCAGTCGCGATCTTGTTGGTGCCATCAGCCGTGTTTGAAGGCGTGACGGTGATGGTTGCGGTACGAGCACCGGCTGCCGCGTTTGGACTGCTCGAGCTTGGGTTGAATCGGACCGTGACCGTGCAGGTTGCGTTGACCGCGACGCTGGAGGTACAGGTGGTCGCAGTGACTGTGTAGTCAGCAGAGTTGGTGCCTGAGAGGGCAACACTTGAGCCGTCCGCATTGAATGTCGCGGCGGTATTGCCGGTGTTCTTGATGTTGAACGTGTAAGTCGACGACTGGTTGCCGACGATGGTGTCAGCGAAGGACGAGTAACTGGTGAGGTCAGCCCCGCCAGTCGTCTGGGCGGTCGCCGTGTAGGTCTGCGCTGTCGAGTTACCGGAAAGGGTCGTACTCGCGGCTACAACACCGCTGTTTCCTGGTGTGACCGTAAGGGTTGCAGCCTTGGCGCCGACCACGGCACCAGCGTTGAACTTCGTGACGATGTTGCAGGTTCCGGAGACTGCAAGGCTGGCACCACAGGTGGTGCTGACGATGCTGAACTCTGAAGAGTTGGCGCCGCTTAGAGCTTGGGTGCTTACATTGGTAAGCGCAACGTTGCCGGTGTTCTTGACCGTGAAGGTGTAGTTGGCGGAGCTACTCCCTGAGACAACATCCCCGTAGGAGTGTGATGCCTCCGCCGCCGTGTTACCCGAGTTCCAGATTTCTACTGCCGGGGAAGGATTGGCCACGGTGGCAGTCAGGTTGATCGAAGTGGTGATGTAACCACTGGATGTGATCGTTGCCGACTTGGCGCCTGCCGTGTTTCCGGACTTGAGTTCGAGGATGATTGAGCAAGAGCGTATGCCTGTACCCGTGCCGAGGTTGGTAGTCCAGGTACTTCCTGCATCCACCTGCCCGGTGCCGCCGCAGCTGCCTCCGTTGCGGCGCCATGGCGATCCAGCAGGCACGGAGAATGTCGAGTTCCTTGAACCAGAGACCAGGAAGTCATTGCTGTATGCGTAGATGGTCGTGGTTTTTGGAAGGTCCGATGTTAAGACGGTGCCAAAAGCAACGGGATTCGATAGCGCTGATGTGCTGTTGCTGGAATTACTCAGACCGTTGGCTGCCAACGAAGCGGCAGGCGCAATCGCCGCAAACGCGAAAGTGGCGGCGACAGCCAGGGCGAAGCGGCGGGCCCGGAGTGATCCGGACCGGCCCTTGCCTGTTGGTGTTGCTGTGTTTGGTGTCGTTGTCATTGTCTACGCCTCCCCAATGCTCGGGCGGTGCCTAGGAGCAGGCTGGGTTGACGTGGACGGTGATTGTCTTAGTTCCGAGGGTTCCTGACGCCTTCTTGAAGGTCACTGTGACCGTCAAGTCGCTGGCGCTGGTGCTGCTGGCTGGCTTGAAGCCACCTGCCCAGCTGCCTGAGGAGGTCAGGTTCGTGGTGTTCGAGCCTGCCTTCACCTCAATCGACTTAACGACTGCCCCGAAGGCTGTCTTCTGGGCTGTGGTACCAGCGCCACCGTTAAGGAGGAGCGAGTACTTGATGCCTGTTGAGTCACCAGCGACTGGCTTCGCGAATTGGACGCGAACCTGAGCTGTCAGGCCAGTTGACACAGTCAGAGCTGCAGTTGAAACATCAACTGCTGCGTAGGTTGGGCAACCAATCGTCCAGGTGTAGCTGGCTGGTGTCGCGTCAGCAGTACCGAAAGCGCTCGCGCGAACCTTGAATGTGTGTGACCCGCTGCTAAGCGTCTTCGACTTGAACGGGCTGGTGCATGCTGCCCAAGCACCGGAGTCGACCGCGCACTCGAAAGTGGCACCGGTCGTATCACTGGTGAAGCTGAATGATGGGGTCTTATTCGGGTCGGTTGCGGCCGGGTTTGCGGTGATGGTCGTATTAGGAGCGTTCACCGCAAACGTGTACGAAGCTGGCGTGGCGTCCGTGCTGCCGCTCTTGCTTGCGCGCACCTGGAAGGTGTGCGAGCCGATAGCAAGGTCAGTCAGGTTGCGTGGGCTGGTGCAGGCTGCCCACGCTGCGGCGTCGAGCTTGCACTCAAACGTTGCGCCACTGGCATCTGAGGTGAACGTGAAGGAAGCGGTGCGCGCTGTGATTGCAGCTGCTGGCTTCGTCCCGATCGTTGTCTCAGGCGTGGAAACAGTCCACGAAAGTGATGCTGGTGTCTCGTCAGCCTCATTAGCTGAGTTGAGAGCCCTTACGCGGAAGGTGTGAGCACCACCGCTGAGGCCACTGAGAGCCTTCGGGCTGGTGCAGGTTGCCCATGCAGCGTTGTCCAGTGAGCACTGGAACGTTGCGCCTGGGTAAGCCGAGCTGAAGGCCACGCTAAGCGAGGTATCGAATGTCGTGCCAGGTGAGCTGGTCGTGATAGCCGTGTCAGGAATGGCGACAACACTCCACGAGTAGGTGGCTGGAGTCAGGTCTGGCTCACCAACCTGGTTGATTGCGCGGACCTGGAATGTGTGGCCGAGCAGCGCAAGGCTTGAGTAGGACTTGCCTGACTCACAGCTTGTCCATGCGCCGCTGTCGAGCTTGCACTGGAATGTGGCGTCTGGGTAAGCGGAGCTGAACTCAAATGCTGCTGAGTCGCTGTGGGTCGTGGCGTTTGGCTTAGCGCTGATCGCCGTGTCTGGCTCACTGGCGACTGTCCAGGATGAGGTCCTAGCTGCGCCAACTGTGCCGACATCGTTTGTAGCGCGGACCGAGAAGGTGTGGTCACCGTAGCCGAGGCCGCTGTAGGTGTAAGGGCTGGTGCAGTCTGCCCATGCCTCGTCGTCGATCTTGCACTCGGTTGTTGCGAGCGGATCGTCAACGAGGAATCGGAATTCACCGTTGCCGACGCGAAGCACGCCGAGTGGGTAGCTGCCAACCGCTGTGGTTGGTGTGCGGTAGTTGATGACTGTGGTTGGTACCTCAGCCGCTACTGCCCAAGTCTTGCTTACGGAGAGGCTCTGGTTGCCAGCTGGGTCAGTTGCCTGGACGTAGAGAGTTGTGCCGCCGCTGCTGAGGCCGGTGAGGCTCAGAGTCGAGTCACATGCGCGCCAAGCGAATGCGTTGGCACCAGTTGCACGGCAGCGGAATGTTGAGCCGTCCTCGGTGCTGCCGAGGTGGAAGCTGACGCTTGCGCCGCTGCGACCGCTTGGGCCGTCAATGATGCTGGCCGTTGGGGCGATCGTGTCCTCTGTGAAGGTGTTGGTGAAAGTGCGGGTATTGCCAAGGCTGTCCGCAACTGTGACGGTGAGAGTGTGGCTGCCGTCAGAGAGGTTGGCTGGTGCCTGGTAAGGCGAGGTGCATGCGCTGGCGGTGGTGCCAGAGTCGATGCGGCAGGTGGCCGTTGAGGCTGAAAGGTGGCCGGCTGCGTCAACGAGGGTGAAGAACCATGCTGGCTTCTTTGCGTTCGTGACACCGCTCGCACCTGGCCCCTGAACCTCACCTGATGGGACGCCACCAAGGGCGATTACAGGCGCGGTGCCGTCAACTTCCCAAGTGCTGCTGGTTGCAGCAACGCTGGTGTTGCCAGCGCGGTCAGTTGCCTTGACGGAGATCGAGTGGTTGCCGTCGGTGAGGTCGCTGAGCGCCTTTGGTGACGTGCAAGCTGCGTAGTCGCCACCGTCAACGGAGCAGGTGAAGGTTGCGTGGTCCTCAGCTGAAATCCCGATCGAAGCTGCCTTGCTGTTGGTCAGCGAAGCAGGGACACCTGAAAGCTGCGGTGCTGCAGGTGCGGTCTTGTCAACTGTCCAGTTGGTCGTCGTTGCAGGGCCGATGTTGCCCGCGGCGTCAACCGTCTTGATCGAGAAGCTGTGGGCGGCTTCAGTCAAATCGGTGAAGTTCTGCGGTGATGCACACTCAGCGTAGGCGGCACCGTCAAGCGAACAGACGAACTTGTTCTCACCGGCGACTGAGCCTGAGAACTGGAAGTAGGCGGCCTGCGAGCTTGTGTTGGCAGGAAGGTCCGAGCTGCCGTAGGAGGTCGGGGTTGCGTATGCCACAACCTGAGGGCCGAACGGCGGTGCGATCGTGTCAACTGTCCATTCGATCAACTGAGCTGAGTTGGAATCGTTGCCAGCAGCGTCACGGCCGAGGCAGCTGATCGTGTGCGCGCCCTGACGGAGCCCGCTCAGCTGGATGGGTGAGGATGTGACTACAAGGCTGCCGTTGTTGTCCACGGCACAGCGGATCTCTGAGGATCCCTCTGAGCTGATGTTGATCGAGGTCGTGTCGACATTGACAAGCGCACCATTCGCAGGTGTGCCTGAGAAGACGACGTCGCCTGGCTTGGTCGCATCAACAGTCCAGGAGGTCGAGGCAACATCACTCGTTGCGTAAGTGGCGGGGATTGCGGCGGAGCCAGGAGTTGGCTCGGTGGTGCATCCGTTGTCTGGGTCACCCGAAACACAACCTTCGGGCGAACCTGCAACAGGATCGACTGCAGGAATCGCGGCAGCAGTTTCAACAACTTGGCGAACTTGAACTGAGTGGCTGCCGTCGGCGAGGCCGGTGAGCGTCTGCGGGGAGGTGCAGAGCGTCCAGGCGCTTCCGTCGGTGGAGCACTCGAATGTGTAGGGCCGCGTCTCTGAGGAGGAGAAGGTGACGCTGGCGGCTGTCGAGTTGGTTAGCGAGGCAACGCTGTTGCTCACTGAGGGCGCACTAATCCCTGGGTCCGCGCTCGCGTAACCGGCCATGCCGGCGAAGGCCATCGTGCTGATGGCTGCAAGAACGACGAAGAGGCCGAAGCGGCCATTGGACTTACCGTTAACTGAAAGGCCCGTTATTGAGCCAGTGTTTTTATTCACGTCTCATCCTCCCCAGGATTGCGTTGCGCGAATCGTAATCATAAATGTCAAGACTTTGCAAACACCTAGCGAATTGCCTGCAAACAAGGCACTTTTGGAGGAACGAAATCGAACACAATCGGACAAAAAGTCCGACTGAGACACCATTCGGTTCATGGCTGGGTGTGAGTGTGGACACACTCCGTCGGAGCATTTCACCGTCCGTGATGCGCGTCACCTAACGGCTATGCTGCCCGGCATGAACAACACCTCGCACTACTCCAAGGCCTCTCCCCTCGTCGCTCTCGCGACCGCCTCGCTGATCGCTCTGGGCGGTTGTGGCGGGGATACCAAAGCGACCCCACCGAGCTCTGTCGGCAGCGGGCAGATCGCAACCATCGGAACTGACGGAGCTGGCGTGACAAAGGCTCAGTTCGACCGGTTCCTCGCAGCCCAGCTCTCAGGCAAGGGGCCTCTGGGCGGTTCGATCTCTGGCTCGATCCCGCTTGACCCACCTAGCTTCACGCGCTGCCAAGCAGCTATCGCAGCCAACTCTGCCAAGCAGAAGGGACCGAAGCCGACAGCAAGCCAGCTCAAGTCAGCTTGCCTCGCCAGCTACAACCAGGCACGTGGCGCAGTTGAAAGCCAGCTCATCAACTACCAGTGGATGCTCGCCGAAGGTAAGGCTCAAGGCATTGAGACAAAGCCGGCTGAGGTAACGCAGACGCTGCAGCAATTCATCGCCGCGGCAGCATCAGCTAACGGGAAGGCTGCCCCGCTGGCAGCAGCAAAGGCTCGCTTCGACTCCAAGCTGAAGCAGTCAGGCCTGACTCTTGACGATGTCAAGCTGCAGGTTCAGGCGCAGATCATCCAGCAGAAGCTCGCAGCGAAGTCATCCGGTGACGCCAAGGGCAAGGACCTCGCTAAGAAGCAGATCGAGTTCCTCAACAGCCTTCAGAAGAAGTGGCGCGCAGGGACG
>CALJKH010000026.1 GCA_937973575.1 uncultured Solirubrobacterales bacterium
TGAAAACCGCTCAAGTCCGTGTGTGTCACCAAGCTCTCGAAGAGCGGCAAACCATCGGCGACTCTCTTCCGGTGTCTCCGTATATGGCGGCATAGTCATGAGCCCGACCACCTTGCAGCCGTCTGAGTCTAGAAAGCGAGAGAGTTCATCCGGGGACACCCCGCTCTTCGATTGCTCCTGCGCAATGTTCACCTGGACGAGCACCTCCTGATCAGCACTCTCTGCCCGCTCCAGCTTCTCAAGGGCACTGACTGACCCTAAGGAATGAATCAAGCGAACCTTGCCAACGAGAGCCGGAGCCTTGCGGCTCTGGAGGTCACCGATGAAATCCCATGTGAACAGGTCGCCATGAGATTCCTGCTTGCTTAGAAGATCTTGGAAGCGATTCTCCCCTGCCACTGTCACACCACCTTCAGCAAGAAACGGCATCAGGTCATTCGGCACATACTTCGTAGCCGCGACGACCTCAACGGAATCTCCTGCCATCCCGGCGGGAGCCGCTGCAGCGATTCTCGACCGGATCTCAGCCAGGTTGTTGCGAACCCGTTCTGGGTCAACGTTCTTCACTAGTTCAACCATGCAATGACTCCTTGCCTTCCGGACTCGTTCCCGTCTCGACGAAACGAGTTAAGCAGTTGGGGAGCAGAACAGATAGTGCAGACATCCACCGTTTCGATCTTTGCGACGCCTGCTGCCATCAGCTGTCTGACGGCAGTGTCACCAGAGTCCAAATGGCCGTTCTGTGTAACGGCGCTGTCACCGATCTCGCGGACTACCTCCTCGCCCACCTCGTAACAGCACGCGCCGGCTGAAGGCCCGACGAAAGCCTCAATGTCGGTGGTGTCAACTCCAGCTGCCTCGCTGACAACTCGCACAGAACGCTTGACTACGCCCGCCGCTAATCCCCTCCATCCTGCGTGTACAACGCCACATGCCCCCTCTGCCATGAGAATAAGGGGGACACAGTCGGCAGTCACCCCACTGAGCACAGTGTTCGACTGGCCGGTAACTAGCGCATCACACTCCGGCATCACATCGTTGTCCAAATCCTCCACAACGACAACATCACCCCCGTGGACCTGACGCATACCGAAGATGATTGAGTCGGAAGCGGAACCAGCCTCACGCGCCAACGCCAGCAGAGTTGATTCACGGTCAGGTTGGAGAAGCGAGACATCCTGAGCTCTCCCAGACGCTGAGAAGGAACGCGCAAACAGTCCCGCACCGTTACTGCCCTCTACAAGCCAGCCGGCCTCCGTCTCGCGGATGCTCAACTTTCACCTCCGGCCTCAGCTACAGCGATCTCCAAAAGTTTCTCGTAATCAGTTACGCCCTCGTCGAGCATCGCGGCACGGGCAGCCTTAAGGCCGATTCCCAGCGCTGGCCCCTCTTGGACGCCACGGGATAACAGATCTGCCCCTCCAAACGGCAACCCAGCCGTGCGAATTTCTCGAAACCACTGGGAAACCTTGTCGAGGGCAGATCTCTCACCCACTAGCGCCACAACAGCAGGCGCCCAGCCAGAGCACGCTTCATCTATCTGAGATGGAGTCGTAGCCGATTCGAGCCGCTTGACGAGCTCGCCCACCCGGGTGATGTCACGAAGTACTGCCATGAGTCCAGCGCCCAGCTCTAGCTCTGAACCGTCAGCCGAATCAAGGGTGAATCCACTCCCGGCCACGGCCGCTAACCGAAGCTCGCTGCGTGGAACGGAACCATCCACCAGCTCAGTCATTCGGGAGATTGCTCGGGCGGCATCGTCCGGACTCGTTGAAGATTCGATTAGACCCCAAGCGAGAGCCGCAAGGATTGAAGCGTCAGGCTCATTTTCATCAACGGTTCGAACTAGTTCCGCGCCGATTCGCTGCTTAGAGACACTCTCCATCGCACCAGACGCAAGGGCAGACTCAGCTTCAGCCTGAGTTCCGGACTCAACTGTGAATCCCAATCTGCCGGCATACCTAGCAAGCCTCCAAATGCGTGTCGGATCCTCGAGGAAACTGCCTACCCGGAGCGATCGGAGCACTCTGTCGTGAAGGTCCTGCCAGCCTTGCTCATCATCAATCGTCTCAAAGGAACTCAGCTCAATTCGAAGTGCGTTCACTGTGAAATCACGCCTAAGTCTGTCCTCTTCAACCTCACAAAGCTCAATGTCAGGTAGTGCGCCTGGGCCGCTGTAGGTCTCCCGTCGCGCGGAGGCGAAGTCCACCGTGCCAAAACTGAATCCAGCAGTTGCCGTCAGAAACCTCTCGTGGAAGCTGACGCCCTCAAGACCAAGTTGGCTCAATAGCTCGTGGGCGTTCCCCGCGACAAGAACATCAAGCTCATTGGGCTCGCGCCCAAGCGCGAAGTCTCTGACGGCTCCACCGACGAGAAAGCAATGGTTGATGTGCCCACCTAGAGCAGACGCCAGTTCCTGAACAGCGCTGCTGGCTGCCGCGTTTTCGGTTGCTGTCTGTCTGAGACTCTCAACGGACATTGTTCCATTGTGGCCGTCGCTACGATCGTTCGTAGTGCCGACCCCCGACTCGCCAAACTTTAAGCGCCGCAGGATCATCGCTGGCGGCGTCCTACTCCTCGCAATCGCAGCCGTTGCAGCATTCCTGATTCTCCGTTCTCCCGGCGATGTGAGCAACCCTAAGGCGTCGTTCGCGATCACCACAACAACCACGAAACCGGCGCCAGCTGTGATTGATACGCCATGGCCAATCTATGGGTTAGACGATGCGCGCACCAAGTGGTATCGGACTCCGCATCCCCCTAACCCTCCCTACCACCGACTTTGGTCATTTAGGGGAAAGAAGGTTCTCGAGTTCCCCCCTGTCATTGATCGCACCGGGCTCTACCTGCTCGACAACGGCGCGACTCTCAGAAAACTCAACAAGAAGACGGGGCGCCAGATATGGCGCCATAACCTTGGCGCCCTCTCGGCGTCCTCACCTGCAGTTGTCGGAGACGGCCGTGTGTACGCGGTAACGCT
>CALJKH010000027.1 GCA_937973575.1 uncultured Solirubrobacterales bacterium
CCATAAATTCATTGCCAATCCACCAAAAACAACCGCCAATGAAACCAACGCATCGGCTGCCATATGTAAAAAAGCGGCCCTATTATTCAACTCATTGCTTCTAACAAACATCAAGGCTGTAATTGTATTGATGATAACGCCAATTCCAGCAACGTGACATGCCGGCGGTCGAAGCTGCCCTTAAGGCTCTCGTTGAAGCAGCGCCCACAGACACGAACTTGATGCCCCTCCTGCTCGACGCTGCCCGCGTAGAGGTAAGCGAAGGGGAGATCATCGAGGCGCTCCAGTCAGTTTGGGGCTCTTACACAGAGACGCCGGTTTACTAGCGAAACCGGCTTGGCAGCAAGGGGGAGAGGCATGGCAATCGAGGGAAGCGCAAGCGAAGTAATCAATGCTCCGATCGAGAAGGTCTACGCGATCGCAGCTGATGTAGAGAGCTCACCGAAGTGGCAGCCGGAGATCAAAGACGCTGAAGTCCTCAAGAAGGACAAGGACGGCAACCAGATCCTTGTCCGCACCAAGGCTGACGCCAAGGTGAAGGTTATGACCAGCGACATCGAGTTTTCGTACGACGAACCCAACGGACTCTCCTGGAAGCAGGTCAAGGGCGACTCGAAGTCCCTTGTTGGCTCATGGGAACTTGAGGATCTAGGCGATGGCACCACCAAGGCCACCTACTCAATGAAGGTTGACCTCGGGCGCGCTTTGAGCCTTGTAATTCGTGGCCCGATTGTTGATGTTCTGCGCGGTCAGCTGGTTGACAGCATGCCCGGCAAGCTGAAGGCTTACGTGGAGGCCAATTCCTGAGATACGCCGAAGTCGGCGTGGCGATACGATCCGCCACGTCCGGTCGCCCGTAAACCAACCGGAGAACCCCATGAGCGAAACAACAGAACGCAAGATCCGAGTAGTAGTAGCCAAGCCTGGCCTTGATGGCCATGACCGTGGCGCCAAGATCATCGCCCGTGCCCTGCGTGACGCAGGCATGGAAGTGATCTACACCGGACTGCACCAGACTCCAGAGCAGATTGTGGAAACCGCGATTCAGGAGGACGCCGACGCAGTTGGCCTCTCAATCCTCTCCGGTGCTCACATGACTCTCGTTCCCCGCATCGTTCAGCTCCTCAATGAGCAGGACGCGGGCGACATCCTCGTCACCGTCGGAGGCACCATTCCGGCAGACGACATCCCTGAACTGAAGTCGCTCGGCGTTGCCGAAGTCTTCACGCCAGGCGCCTCAACGCAGGCGATTATCGACTTCATCCAAGGCGCAGTACCAGCCTAGGCGAAGCTGTTTGGACCAAAACAGGGGAGTGGTGCGTACACTTATTGACTCGCGAGTCAACAAGTGACTCGCCCAGTTCCCGCCCCCAAAACAAACCATCAACAGGAGGACGAACGCACGTGAAAATTTGCGTCCTGGTGAAAGAGGTACCGGACGCCGCAGTGGACAAGCGAATCGACCCAGCAACGGGCCGACTTGACCGCAGTGGTGAGAAGAACCTCAATCCATATGACACTCACGCGATCGAAGCAGCAATGCAGATTCGCGAGGATGAAGGCAACGGTGTGACAGTCGACGAAATCGTCGCAGTCACAATGGGCCCATCCGGCTCCGAAGCAGCACTGCACAAGGCAGTGTCACTCGGTGCAGACCGTTCGATCCACCTCAGCGACGATGCCCTTGCAGGCAGCGACGTTGCCGCAACGGGTTACGCCCTTGCCAAGGTGCTCGAAACAGAGAACCCCGACCTCGTACTTCTTGGTCAGCAGAGCGACGATGGCGAGTGCTACGCAATCGGTTCAGTTGTCGCTGAGCACCTCAAGATGCCATCGCTTTCACAGGTTGTGAAGATGGACATCGAGGGCAATGGCGCCAAGTGTGAGCGTCAGGCTGAGTACGGCTACGACACCATCGCAATCGAGTTCCCAGCTGTTATTGCAGTTGGTGACGCGATCAACGAGCCTCGCTACCCATCGCTTAAGGCGATCATGGGCGCGAAGAAGAAGCCGCTTGACGTTAAGTCAGCTGCTGACGTCGGCATTGACGCAGGCAAGGTCGGCACATCCGGCTCCCGCGTTGACTGTGGCGACTTCAAGGCTCCACCATCAAAGGAATCTGGTCAAATCATCGAAGACGAAGACACCGACGCAACAGTCGCTCAAATCGTCTCCTGGCTTGAGGAAAGGAAGCTGATCGCATGAGCTCAGTTCTCGTATACGCGCTCCACAAGGATGGAGCCATCAACAAGAACTCACTCGGCGCAATTGCCGAGGGATCACGCATTGCTGGTGAACTCGGAGGCAGCTGCGACGTTGTAGTCGTAGGTGGCGACGACCTCACCACTGACGTACTTGCCGCTCTCGGCAACTACGGCGCAGGCAAGGTCTACAAGGTCAACGGCGCAGAGGGTCTTCCAGGCCCAGCAGTTGACGCCATGGCAGCTCTCGTCGCGCAGAACAGCTACAAGGCTGCTCTCTTCGGCGGCGGTCTCCTTGGTCTTGAAATTGGTGCTGGCCTCGCAGCCCGCATCGACTCAGGCATGACCGTTGAGGTCACAGCGATTCGCGTTGAGGGTGGTTCGGTAATCGCCGAGCGTCCGATCATCGGTGACTCGCAGATCTCAAGCTCCAAGTACCGCAGCGACACCGCCGTGATCGTCGGGCGTATTAACGCCTTCGAGGTCAAGGAGACTGGTGGAACTGCAGCAGTTGAGGATCTCGGCGTTGAGTTCTCACCTTGGTCAACTAAGGCAACACTTGTAAACCGCGGCGAGCAACGTGGCGCAGACATCAACATTGAGGATGCAAGCATCCTTGTTGCTGGTGGCCGTGGCCTCGGCGAGGCAGAGGGCTTCCAGATGTGTGAAGACCTCGCTGAGCAGCTCGGAGGCGCAGTTGCCGCAACCCGTGCCGTCGTTGACGCCGGCTGGTTCCCGTACGCGGGCCAGATTGGTCAGACGGGCAAGACGGTTGCTCCCAAGCTCTACCTCGCTGCTGGTATCTCAGGTGCCATCCAGCACAAGGTGGGTATGCAGGGATCAGAGAACATCATTGCCATCAACAAGGACTCGAACGCTCCTATTTTCGAGTTCTGCGACCTCGGCATCGTGGGCGATCTGAACAAGATCCTTCCGAAGCTGACAGAGGCCGTTAAGGCTAAGAAGGGCAGCTGATCACATGGCCAAGACTAAGTACGCACCAATTGCGTTCCCACCACCGGTGGACTCGCCGGCCGAGTTCATCAAGCGTGAACTTGACCATGAGGATGAGCGCATTGAAGTTGGCGTAGCGATCGTCGGCGGTGGTACCGCCGGCCTCGCATGCGCCAATAGGTTGCTCCAACTCTTGGCCGATGATCCAGAGACGATGGAGAAACTGGGTGAGGTCCCGGTTGCCGTCGTTGAGAAGTCAAAGACCTGCGGTGGTCACAACCTCTCGGGTGCGGTAATTCGCCCCGAGCCACTGCAGGAGTTGTTCCCCGACCTCACACGTGAGGACTGGCGTAAGGAAGGCTTCGCCTTTGGTGAAGTCAAGAAGGAAGCCATCTACCTCCTTCCCAACGGGAAGACAAAGGTGCGCATTCCTCCGCCACCACCACTGAAGAACCACGGGAACGAAGTTCTCTCCGTTTCAGCCATGTGCCGCTTCATGCAGCAGAAGGCTGAAGAGGCAGGCGCTTACATCCTCACTGAGACTGCAGCCGCACAGCTGCTCGTCGAGGACGGCCAAGTTAAGGGCGTCCGTTCAGGAGACAAGGGCCGTGGCAAGGAGGGCGAAGAGATGCCCAACTTCGAGCCTGGTGTTGACGTTGTAGCCAAGACGACAGTTCTCGCTGACGGATGCTGGGGCAGCCTTACCGGCGCCGCCATCCGCGAGTTCGACCTTGGTGACGACCGTGAGCCACAGACTTGGGAGCTCGGCGTCAAGGAAGTTTGGAAGGTCACGAAGCCACTCGACAAGGTGATCCACACGATCGCCGGTTGGCCGCTGAAGATTGGCGCCAAGCACCATCAGATCGGTGGCTCATGGATCTACCCAATGAAGGACGAGAGCACCGGTGAAGACATGGTGTCGATCGGCTTCGTTGTCGACCTTGATTACGCCGACGCCACAACATCACCACACGACCTGCTCCAGCAGTTCAAGACGCACCCAATGGTCAAGAAGATTCTTGACGGTGGCGAGCGCGTTGCTTGGGGTGCCAAGGCACTTCCTGCAGCCGGCTACTGGGCAGTTCCTAAGCTCAGCATGCCTGGTGCAGTTATCGCTGGTGACTCAGGCGGACTTGTAAACACCGCAGCGCTGAAGGGCGTCAACTACGCAATTCAGTCAGGCATCCTTGCTGCCGAGGCGATCTACGAGAACCTCAAGACTGGCGCTTCCCTTGAGAAGTACGAAGAGGCCGTTGAGGATTCATTCATCGGTAAGGACCTCTACGAGGTGCGTAACGTGCGTCAGCCGTTCGCCATGGGCCTGATCAAGGGTGGCCCGCTCGTAAACCTGATGATCGCCACCAAGGGCAAGTTCCCTGCTGGCCGTTGGCCACTGCATCGCAATGATGCGCAGCCAATGTTCATCGGTAACTCGAACAAGAACTACCCACAGCCGGACGGGAAGCTCACGTTCGACAAGCTGTCCAGCGTTTACATCACTGGTAACCAGACCCGTGATGACGCGCCGAACCACATCCGCGTTCAGAAGAACGTGCCTCGCGAAGTTGCTGAGACATGGAAGTGGATGTGCCCAGCTGGCGTCTACGAGATTCCAGAGGACGCACCAGAGACAGGCGATGTTGACGTAATCGTGAACTACACGAACTGCGTCCAGTGTGGTGCCATTACCGCCAAGGGTGGGCGTCTTACGCCTCCTGAAGGTGGCGACGGTCCGCTCTACCAGCTCACCTGATCAACGAGATTTCGAGGCGAGTCGATGTGTGTTTCGGCACAGATTGACTCGCCAGTCGAAACTTCCGCATGCCCGATGAGTTAAAACCCATCGTGGGTATGCATTCAAAGCCTTTTCGTCTCGTCGCAATTGCGGCTGTTGGCGCGGCTATAGCCGCGACTGGCATTGCCTCGGCTGCTGAAGCCGACCAGCCACATTTCTCCAACACTCAAGTCTTCGGGCTTAGCGGAGGGCCTCACGGGGCAGCTACTCAGGCGTCAGTTCGTGTGACGAGGTGCAGCTCGAGCTCAGTGCTGGCCAACCGGCGCTTCTTTGTCCAAGCCCACATGTTGCCCGTGCCCGCGACGCAGACCATGCAGATCCGCTTCAGGTTCTTCATGAAGCAGAGTGGGCAGGCTGAGCGCGAAGTGAAGATCAGCGGAAGCGTTGGTTATTGGGAACCAGCCGTATCCGCGACCAAGGTCAAAAACTGGATTTTCAATAAGCAGGTTGATTCGCTTCCGGCTCCAGCCTCCTATCGGATGGAAGTCGACTTCCAGTGGCTTGGCTCCTCAAACCGAGTTCTCAAGAACCAGACGATCCGCAGCTCAGGGTGTACTCAAACGGACCTTCGCCCTGACCTTGCAATCACCAATGTTGTTGCCAGCCCGATCGAGGGCGGCAGCCAGGTTCGCTATGCAGTCACAGTCACGAACAGCGGCAAGGGCGCAGCTACTGCCTCGAAGCTTGTGCTGACCGTCATTTCGCCTTATTCACGGATCGAAGTGAACACCCCGGCTGTGAAGGTCGGTGAATCCAAGGTCGTGAGCATCATCGGGCCACGTTGCGACAGCGGCGGAACCGCACTTTTGGAGGTCGACCCGGGCCACCTTCTAGGCGAATCCTCGACGACTAATAACGGCCGCGCTGCTGGGTGTTCGCCTTCGGCCTGACCTCATACGGCTCTCCTCGCTAAACTCTTCTTCGATGCGTTCAGAAATTCACCCCGAATACGTAGAGGCACAGGTGCGATGCACCTGCGGCAACCAGTTCACGACTCGATCCACAACCCCTGAGATCAGCGTTGAAATTTGCTCCGAGTGCCATCCGTTCTACACGGGCCGCCAGAAGCTGGTGGACACCGGCGGACGGGTTGAACGCTTCCAGCGCCGCGCGGCTAAGAGCCGTGACGGTAAGAGCTAACGGCGGCTCCCTGTGAGCGCTGAGGCCAGCGAGGCCGCGACGCGTCTACCTGACGGTCGGATCATGGCCGGTGAGGATGCACCCGTAGGTGGGCAGGCAATCCTTGAAGGCGTGATGATGCGCGGAGTTGGGATCTGGGCTGTCGCAGTGCGCGAGCCTGAGGGCGAGATTGAGATCCGCACCTTCCCGCTCGAATCAGTTCTCCGTAAGCACAGGCTTCTGAGGCTTCCAATCGTCCGTGGCGTTGTTGCCTTAGTTGAGTCGCTCGGCATTGGCTTTAAGTCCCTTCAGATCAGCGCTGATATTCAGCTTGGTGAGGAGGAGGAGATGGGGAAGGGAGCCTGGGCTGGAGCAATGATCCTTTCGCTCCTGCTTGCAGTTGGTCTCTTCTTCGTGGTGCCAGTTGGCCTCACCAGCCTGCTCAAGCCACACCTTCACTCATCACTGCTCTTCTGGCTTGTTGAAGGCTTGATCCGCACTTCAATCTTCCTTCTCTACCTGGCTGTCCTCGCCAAGCTTCCAGACCTGCGCAGGGTCTTTGAGTACCACGGCGCTGAGCACAAGACAATCGCCTGTTACGAGGGGCGCCAGCCACTGACTCCAGAGAACGCAGCGAAGTTCTCCCGCCTGCACCCACGGTGTGGCACATCGTTCCTTCTGATCGTCATGGTCATCGCAATCTTCATGTTCGCCCCGATCGGGTTGCCAGCCTGGTACTGGCTTGTCCTCTCGCGGATCCTCGGTGTGCCGTTGATCGCTGGCATCTCCTTTGAGGCGATCCGCTGGTTCGGCCGCAACCGCACGAAGCGCTGGGTGCGCGGGCTGATGTGGCCTGGCCTTCAGCTGCAGCGCCTGACAACGCGTGAGCCTGACCTTGACCAGCTCGCAGTCGCAATCGCGTCCATGAAGGCAGTTCTCGATGGTGAGAAGCCAGAGGATTTGAAGTTTGCTCGTGAAGCTGGGCTGGAAGTAGCCGCCTAAACAATGATCACCGAACTTGTAGAGCGGATCGAGAACCGCTTCGCTGAGCTTGAGGCGGCCCTCGCCGACCCGGACACAATTAGCGACCGCAACGCCTTTGAGGTGGCCAGCCGCGCTTATTCAGAGCTTGAAGAGCCAGCGAAACTGGCCCGCGAGTGGCGCCGTGCGGTAGGAGACGAGCTTGGTGCGAAGGAGCTACTCGCTGACAGCGAGGATCCTGAGATTCGCGAGATGGAGCAGACAGCGCGAGTCGAGAAGGAGCGCCTTGAGGAAGAGATCCGCCTCGCAATGGTTGAGAAGGATCCAAGCGATGGCCGCGATGTGATCGTCGAGATCAGGCCGGGCGCTGGTGGTGACGAGGCTGGACTTTGGGCTGGGGACCTTCACCGCATGCTCGTCCGCTACGCCGAGCGACGAGGCTTCCAGACTGAGGACCTTGGTGGCAGTGACGGTTCCCCGACCTTTGCCATCAAGGGCAATGGCGCCTACTCAGTTTTCAAGTTCGAAGGTGGGACCCACCGCGTGCAACGCGTGCCTGATACCGAGTCTCAGGGGCGCATCCACACATCTACTGCGACAGTCGCAGTGCTTCCCGAGGCTGACGATGTCGATGTGCAGATTGACCAGAACGACCTTCAGATCGACGTTTACCGCTCGTCAGGCCCAGGTGGGCAGTCGGTCAACACGACTGACTCAGCAGTCCGGATTACCCACAAGCCGACAGGCGTTGTCGTCGCAATGCAGGACGAGAAGAGCCAGCTCCAAAACAGGGAGAAGGCGATGCGAGTCCTCAGAGCCCGCCTTCACGAGCGTGCGATGGAGGAGCAACGCGCAAAGCTCGATGCTGAGCGCAGTGCCCAAGTTGGAACAGGCGAGCGTGCCGAGAAGATCCGCACTTACAACTTCCCTGAGCGCCGCGTAAAGGACCACCGGGTTGGTCTGCTGCTTCACGACCTTGACGCGATCCTCGACGGAGCGCTTGATGAGTTCACAGATGCTCTCCAAGACGATGAGAAGCGGCGTCGGCTTGAGGAGCAGGCTCTAGGCCAGTGAGCCAAGCTCCGCTTGCGCTCGTCCGGCAGGCCGCAGCGACTCTTGAGGCTGCGGGGTGTGACTCTCCCCAGTTGGATGCAGAGGTACTGGTAGCTCACGCACTGGGAACTGACAGAGCGGGCCTGATCCGCATGTCTGCGGACCCACTTCCACCAGCAATGGAAGCAGCGGCGTTGGAGCTTGTTGAACGGCGGGCCAAGCGTGAACCTGTGTCGCAGATAACTGGCCGGCGCTGGTTTCGAAACCTTGAGATCCATGTGACTCCAGCTGTCCTCACACCTCGGCCTGAGACAGAGCACCTTGTTGAGTGGGCACTGAAGCTGCCGGATGGCGCGCGGGTCGCGGATATTGGAACTGGCAGCGGGGCCATAGCGCTGGCGCTTGCCGATGAGCGTCCTGACCTAGACATTGTCGCCACCGACATTGACCAAGCAGCACTTGCAGTGGCAGCCAGCAACGCTGGCCGGCTGGGCCTGGACATTGCCTTCGTCCAAGGAGACCTGCTCGGTGCGGTACAGGGCGATCTCGACGCAGTTGTTTCCAACCCGCCGTACATCCCGGACGGTGACCATGCAGGCCTTGACCCTGAGGTGCGTGACTTTGAGCCGCGCATAGCGCTGACGTCCGGACCTGACGGCCTAGATGCTGTGAGGCGGCTGGTAGTCGAAGCTTCGGGAAGGGCGATTCCACGGATTGCGCTTGAGATTGGCCAGGGGCAGGCAGAGGCGACCGCAGCGATCCTGAAGGAGGCTGGCTACAGCGAGGTTGAGATTGTGGACGACCTCGCAGGAATCGGCCGTGTAGTTGCGGGAACTAGGCTTAGCCGATGAGTGATGGTCATCTGACGCCAAAGGACGCTGAGATCTTTGAGCGCTGCATGTCAGTTGGCGGCGTGGCGGTGTTTCCAGCTGACACCGTCTACGGCCTGGCCTGTGAACCGGAGGACAAGGAGGCAGTGCGTCGGCTCTATGCGCTGAAGGGTCGAGTTCCTGACAAGCCTGCAGCAGTGATGTTCTTCGACGTGTCACTTGCGCTTGAGGCCGTCTACGAGCTTGGGCCAAAGACGCGCGAAGCGCTCGGGCGACTTCTGCCAGGGCCGGTGACAGTTTTGGTCCCCAACCCTGGCCACAGATTCCCGCTGGCCTGTGCTGGCAACCCGGAAGTCCTCGGCCTCAGGGTGCCACTGCTTGAAGGCCCCTTGGAGGCACTTCGCGAGGTCCGCTGGCCAGTCCTTCAGTCATCAGCCAACGACTCGGGTGATGCAGATGCCCGTAACGTGCAGGACATTCCTGAACGGATCCGGGAGGCCTGTGACCTAGTCCTCGATGCTGGGCCACTTCCGGGTACTCCGTCCACCGTGGTGGACATGAGGGAGTACGAGGACGGTGGGGGCTGGACAGTCATTCGCGAAGGCGCGATGGACGCTGAAGAGTTGGCGCGGAGGCTCAACGGTGAGGTGTGAACGCTCTGGTAGCGTCAGTCTCACCCCATGCGAATCGCCCTCGGATCAGACCATCACGGTGTAGAGCTCAAGCGCTCTCTGGTTGAAGGCCTCACGGCTGAAGGCCACGAGGCAATTGACCTTGGTCCGAACGACTCTGAGGCTGTGGACTACCCGGACTTCGCTGCCAAAGTGTCAGCGATGGTTAGCGATGGCTCCGCTGACAACGGGATCCTGATCTGCGGCTCAGGCGTAGGGATGGCGATTACCGCCAACAAGTTTCCAGGTGTGCGCGCAGTAAACGCGCACGACCAGAAGGAGGCTGAGATGTCGCGCCTCCACAACAACGCGAATGTGATCGCACTTGGCGCCTCAAGGATTGACGCGCCAGAGGCACTCGCGATCGTGACGACATTCATCACAACTGATTTCGAGGGCGGTCGCCACCAACGCAGAGTGGATTCGATCGCTGAACTAGAGAAGGAGAACTCCCCCGCATGACTGACCTGCCTGCTGACTGGCTCGACCGGCCCTTGAGTGAAATCGACCCTGAGATCGCAGCTGCGATCGACAGCGAGGTCCGCCGCCAACAGTCAACGCTCGAAATGATCGCCTCTGAGAACTTCGCACCAAGGGCGATCCTTGAAGCGCAGGGCTCGGTAATGACCAACAAGTACGCCGAGGGTTACCCCGGCAAGCGCTACTACGGTGGCTGCGAGGCCGTTGATGTCTCAGAGCAGCTGGCGATTGACCGTGCCAAGTCACTGTTTGGCGCAGAGCACGCCAATGTTCAGCCGCACTCCGGTGCACAGGCAAACGCTGCCGTCTACCACGCACTTCTAGATGCTGGCGACACGATTCTTGGCCTTGAGCTTGCCCACGGCGGTCACCTCAGCCACGGAATGAAGCTCAACATGTCAGGCAAGCTGTTCGACGTTGCGTCCTATGGCGTTGACCCGAACACCTTCCTTGTCGACATGGACGAGGTTCGCAAGGTTGCTCTTGAGCGCAAGCCGAAGCTGATCATTGCCGGCTGGTCCGCGTACCCACGCCATCTTGACTTCGCGGCGTTCCGTGACATCGCAGACGAGGTTGGCGCCAAGCTCCTTGTCGACATGGCGCACTTCTCGGGCCTTGTTGCGGCCGGTGAGCACCCAAGTCCAGTCCCTTACGCAGATGTGGTCACGACCACAGTTCACAAGACTCTCTGTGGCCCACGCGGCGGCTTGATTCTCTGCAAGGAAGAGCTTGCTCCGATGATTAACCGCGGAGTATTCCCAGGCCAGCAGGGTGGCCCGCTCGAGCATGTGATCGCAGCGAAGGCTGTTGCGTTCAAGCTTGCTGCCACCGATTCGTTCAAGGAGCGTCAGCAGCGGACAATCGCTGCAGCTCAGTCGATCGCGAACCGCCTGCTTGACTCCGGCGAAGGAGTCAGCGTGCTGACTGGCGGGACCGACGTCCACCTTGTACTTGTTGACCTTCGTGAGAGCGAACTTGACGGACAATCGGCAGAGGACCGCCTTGACGAGATTGGAATCACCGTCAACCGCAACGCCGTGCCGTTTGACCCTCGGCCACCGATGGTCACATCAGGCCTGCGGATCGGAACTCCAGCACTTGCCACTCGTGGCCTCACAATCGAGGACTTCGAGGAAGTTGGCGATGTGATCGCTAAGGCACTTAGCCCGGACTTTGAATCTGAGAAGGAAGCACTTCGGGCGAGGACTGCTGCGATCGCCGAGGCTCATCCGCTGTACGCCTCATTCGACGTGTCCCCGTTGGCCTGAGGCTGCACCCGGAAATAGGGTTGTCGCCCGCTTCGGCTGGCATCCTGTGGGTTGAGGCCTGACCTTGACCTGGAAGGACGCCCTGATCGCATCCGGCGCCGCATTTGCGGTTGCCGCCCTCGCAACGCCACTAGCGGCGAGGTTGGCGGGCGCCGTCGGAGCGATTGACCAGCCAAGGGCCCGAGGGCTGTCAGAGCGCCCGACTCCGCTGCTTGGCGGTCTAGCGATGCTGCTGGCAATCGCTATCGGGATGATCTTCTGGCTTCCGTGGGATGGGGAGACTCAGGCAATGCTTGCTGCAGCTGTCCTCATCGCGCTTGTTGGCGCAGTGGACGACGCAGTTGATCTGCCTGCTTCGGTGAAGCTGGTCGGCCAGATAGTGGCGGCCCTTATTCCGGTGTCGGCTGGGGTCCGGGTGGAACACATCACCCTGCCGTTTGCAGGTGCAGTTGAGCTTGGCTGGGTTGGTTGGCCACTTTCGGTACTTGGGCTAGTTGCGCTGATGAATGTCGTCAACTTCTCTGATGGAGTTGATGGCCTAGCTGCTGGCGTCTGTGCCATTGGTGCAGCGGCCTTCGCGATCATTGCCTTCGACCTAGATCGTGCGGCGGCAGGAGTTTTGGCTGCGGTTGTTGCCGGTGCAGCAGCTGGGTTCCTAATCCACAACTTTCCTCCGGCGAAGGTATTCATGGGGGACAGCGGGGCGAACCTGCTCGGGCTGATGCTGGGGTGCGTTGCTATTCAGGGCACGTTGAAGACGAATGCCGTAGTCGCTCTCGTTCTCCCACTCGTGATCCTTGCAGTACCTCTGTTGGACACAGGCTTTGTCGTCGCTAAGAGGCTTAAGTACGGCCAGCCAGTTCATGTAGCTGACCAGAACCATTTCCACCACCGGCTCGCGCGGGTAGGAATGTCGCCTCGGCGGACTGTGGCCTGGCTCTACGCATGGACATTCTCGCTGTCCGGGCTTGCTGTGGCAGTGAGGTTCATCCCGTATTCAGATGACCACGGGCACTTCCGGACGGGCTGGTCAATTCTGCTCGGAGTATTGGGGTTGATCGCCCTGCTCCTCAGCGTCCAGGTGATCGCCGTGCTGGAAATCATGGGTTTCCGCCGACTTCGGGCAAGGCAGCTTCGGGCAGCTGACCCGAGCTCGTCAGATGAGCAGATCAGGGCTGAGGTAACGAGGCAGATGGAGACTGGCGAGTGGGAGGCTGTGCGCCCTCCCGACTCGGATACTCAGGGAACGTAGAGAGCGTTCGTCCAGATCGAGACGACCGACTCAAATAGCTCGTCCTTCTGCTCTGGGTCTGTGGCCAAGGGGTGGAGAGCAACCCTGCCGGTCATGATCACGAGGCAGAACGCCGTCATTCTTGCGTTGATCTTGGTTGACGCTCCGCCTGAAGCCTGAAGCTCCTCGATCCACCGCGTGGTCGGGTCAACGAAGCTAGTTACAAGGCCGCGCCAGAATGCTTCAAGAGTCTCGTCAACAGCCGACCCGTCCATAAGAGCCTTTGTGATGGAGCGGTATTTACGCATCATCGCGATGAAGCGAGTGAGCTCCTCACGAACACCATCGACACCGGTTGAGTCGACGAGGAAGTGGCTTGAAATTCCCTTGATCACCGAGTCCACAATCTCCTGGCCTAGGCGGATCAGGACTGAGGAACGATCCGGGTAATACACGTAGAAAAGGGTCCGCTTGATTCCTGCCGCCTCAGCTATCCGCTCAACAGTTACCTCGCGCCACGAGACCCCATCGTCAAGTAATGAACGCAGACCATTTGCGATCGTTTGCTCGACTTCAGCTCGGCGCGACTCGGTTGTATTTGACGCTGGCTCCAACACGGGTCGGACAATACTCACTAAATCCTTGAAACGGGTTTCTTGCGCGGGGTAAATTTGGAAGGGTGATCGGTCCAGCTGGCCGGGACTACCCTTAGGTCATGGAATCTGACGCACATACCGACACAGTTGACCTTGCAATCGTCGGGATGACTTGCTCTGGCTGCGCGGCAAAGGTTGAGAAGGCCCTTGTTGGGGTTGAGGGCGTGTCCGCCACGGTCAACGCGATGACGGACTCGGCGCGCGTCACCTTCGCCGCTGATTCGGTCACGGTTAGTGAGCTAGTTGCGGCTGTGGAAGGGGTGGGTTATTCGGCGTCTCCGGCCAAGTCCGCAAGCGAGCACAGCCACCACGGTGATCATCACGACGGTGACGAACATGCTGCCCACGGGATGGCATCGGGTGATGGCCTCGGGCCAAGGCTTGTCGTCAGCGCAGTGCTGACCGTTCCGACAATGCTGATCTCGATGCTGCCATCGCTTCAGTTCAACGGCTGGGCTTGGGTGGCTTTTGCGTTAGCGACGCCGGTCGCACTCTGGGGTGCTTGGCCATTCCACCGGGCTGCGTTGCTCGCAGCTCGGCACCGAATCGTCGGCATGGATGCTCTGGTCTCACTTGGCGTGATGGCGGCTTGGACTTGGTCAGTTGGAGCTCTGCTTTTTGGTGGCGCGGGCGACCCTGGAATGGAGATGGGCTTCCACCTGACTCTCGATAGGGCTGCGGGTACCAGCGCCGTCTACTTCGAAGTTGCTGCGGCGGTGACGACTCTGATCCTGCTTGGTCGGGTTCTAGAAGCTCGCGCCAAAGAACGAGCTGGTGAGGCAGTTCGAGCACTGCTTGATCTTGTGCCTCCCGTGGCTCATGTGATCGGCGCTGATGGTGTTGAGGCTGATGTCGCAGCTGGCGACCTTAAGGCGGGCGACAGGTTCGTTGTTCGCCCCGGCGAGCGGATTCCAACCGACGGAGAAGTAGTTGAGGGAGCAAGTGCGGTTGACGCCGCTGTCTTGACAGGAGAGTCGATCCCAGTCGATGTTGAACCAGGCTCGCCAGTAACAGGGGCAACAGTGAACCTTGGCGGCAGGATCGTTGTCGTAGCTACGCGGGTTGGTGCGGACACGGAATTGAGTCGTATCGCTGAGGTTGTGCGCGACGCCCAATCGCGCAAGGCCCCAGTTCAGAAGTTGGTAGATCGGGTAAGTGCAGTGTTCGTCCCTGTCGTGATCGTGATCTCGATCCTCACGTTTGCCGGCTGGCTGCTTGTCGGCGCGACGGCTGCTGCCGCACTCACAGCGGCGGTCGCCGTCCTAGTGGTTGCCTGCCCATGCGCCTTAGGCCTCGCCACGCCAGCTGCTCTCCTAGTGGCGTCAGGCCGGGGCGCTCAACTTGGGATCCTGATCCGCGGACCCGAGAGCCTTGAGCGGAGTCAGGGGCTGGACACAGTGCTGCTCGACAAGACAGGGACTCTTACAACCGGCGACCTACATCTTGAGGAGTTGGAGCTCCGTGCTCCACTCACGCGTGATGAAGCCCTCAGGATTGCCGGTGCAGCTGCGGCTGCCTCAAACCATCCTGCCTCGAAGGCGCTCGCAAGAGCAGCAAAGGCTGAGGTGGGAGCGTTAGCCGCGGCAGACGATGTTGTTGAAGAAGGTGGCCTTGGAGTTCGAGCCCAGGTTGCTGGCACTCCGGTGTTTGTCGGCCGCCCAGAGTTCTTGGCCGACGCAGGTCTTGAGTCCAGCGAGCATCTGACATCAGCCCTCGCAAACCTGCGAGGGAGAGGCCGCGCAGTCGTCGCAGCTGGCTGGGACGGGCAGATTCAGGTTGTCGCTGGTCTTGAGGACACCCTCCGTGAGGGGGCTCGCGAGGCAGTTGCCGGAATCCGAGCGCTTGGCGCCACGCCAGTTCTTGTCACCGGCGATGGGCAGGCCGCTGCTGAGGCCGTCGCAGTTGAGGTGGGGATCACCGATGTTCGCGCAGGAGTGCTTCCGACAGGGAAGGCTGAGGTCGTCCAAGAGTTCGCCGACCGCGGCGAGCGCACTGCGATGGTGGGGGATGGTGTAAACGACTCTCCAGCGTTGACCCTTGCTGATCTTGGTATTGCCATGGGTGGTGGCGCGGATGCTGCAGTTGAGGCAGCTGACATTGCGCTCCTGCGTGATGACCCACGGCTAATTGCCGACTCGGTGGGGCTAGCTCGCAAGACGCTCTCAACAATTAGGTGGAACCTTGTTTGGGCCTTCGGCTACAACGTTGCTGCACTACCGCTGGCGATCGCTGGGCTACTCCAACCGATGATCGCATCGGCCGCCATGGCCTTCTCAAGCGTGTTCGTGATCGGTAACGCTCTTCGAATTCGCAACTTCAAGGGCATAGCCGGAGGGAGTGGGGTAGTCCGGCACCGATAGGCTCGTGCTCTGATGTCGACGAGCGAGCCATCAACTTCGGTGCAAACCCCGGTCTTCACCGCAAGTAAGTCCTTAAGTGGGCTCGCGGGCGCAGTCGTACTTAGAGACGCTCAGGCAGCAAGTCATGCTGCTGATGGCGCTGCGAGGACATTGGGTGCGCCGTCGATCACTGCAGCTGACGGCCTTGCCGACGCGCTCCGCACAGCGAGTGGTCTTGTCACAGCGCATGGGGACAAGCAGCAGGTAATCGCTGTCGTCGCGTTGAGCGAAGTTGATCGGCGGATTGTTGAGCCGGCGCTGTGGGCTACATCGCGGACTGTGATTGACGCTGCCGGCGGCTCCGTTGCTGAGCAATGCCGCGAGGCGCTTCCCCTCAAGGGGCCAGTTTCGGTCATTGCGAGGGACGCCGGCGAAGTCCAGGCGATCGTTGCCGAGCTCCAAGCAGGCCTTGGGCGCCCAGCTCTCCCAGAGACAGGTGACGGCCCCGGTTCGGCTGAGGCTCTGGCAGTGCTTAGAGAGGCAAAGCGGCCACTGGTTCTTGTTGGTCACGGGGCTGCTTCGTCCTCGGACTTGAATGTGATCGCCGGCCTTGCGCGCATGTGGGAGGCCCCAGTCGGCCTGACATTTGGCGCCACTGGAATGGCACCGCATCGCCTTGATGAGTTCATCTCCGCCTGCGCAGATGACGTCGCAGTACTGGCAGCGGGAACTGTGCCGTGGACTGAGTCCATGGCGCGCGCCGATGTAATCCTCGCCCTGGGTAGTGGCCTGTCGGAAGCTGACTGGTTTGGCCTTACCGACGCTCGAGTGGTTCGGACTCCCGTCTACCGGGTCGCGCTTCAGCCTGATCCGGACGGGGTAGCAACGCAGACAATCGTTGAGGAGGCGGGCCACTTCGCCGAACGGCTCACAGGAGAGCTTGAACGCGGCGGTGTGCTGACAGAGTCGGATTGGCGCGAGAAGTTCACCGAGGCCCGCTCACGCTGGACGGAGAGTGTGGACGAGGAGGCTGAGAAGGACGCCCAGCGAGATCGCCTAACTCCAGCTCTTGCGCTTCGCGAGATAGTCGCCGCCGCAACAGCAAACACAGTCTTTGTAGGAGAGGGGGGAGCTTCTGGAATGTGGCTTGCCTCATACGGCTGGCGTCGCCCCGTTTTGATCCCAGCCCAACATGCTCCGATCGGCGCCTCGATTGCGATGAGCGCCGGTATCCGGGCAGTCCAACCGTCACGGCCAGTCTGGGCAGTGGTGGGGGACGGTGCCTTCTTCTACAACGACCGTGAACTAGCAGGCTTCGCTGAGCGGAAGGAAGCCTTCACAGCTTTCGTCTTCGCTGACCGCTCTTGGAATGCGATCCGGCTGGTACAGACACTGTTCTTCAAGCGCAGGACCATTGGCACTGACCTGCCGCAGGTTGACTATGCAGGTATTGCTCAGATTCACGGCTGCGACTCGATCGAAGTCCGAACACCCGGTGGCCTCTCCAAGGCCCTTGCGATGGCCCAAGAACAGCGTGACCGCCCGCTGGTTGTCCAAGTGACAGTCGAAAAGGGCTCAATCCCATTTGTCGGGGCAAACCTGATCCTGGCCGAGCTCGACGGAGTCCTCGGGAAGCTGCTCGGGGCAGCTGGGCTGAGCACTCTCGTCGCCGCCACCAAGGACTTCCCAGCGCTGCGTGCCAACCTCCGAGTCATTACAGGAGCTCTGCGTAAGTGAGCCGGCGCCCATCACTCTTTGGTCGCGTCGCCCCTAATGGGTCCGAACGGGCAGTCGCTCGGTTGCGTGACCATGGCATAAGCCTCTTCATTTCCTTGCCCGGCTCGCAGGTTCTCCCGATGTGGGAGGCAGTTGACCGAACAGAAGGCATGCGGCTGCTGGTCCCACGGACTGAGCGATCAGGCGCATTCATTGGTGAGGGCTATGGCCTCGCCAAGGGCCTGCCAGCAGTCGTCGCTAACACTCTTGGCCCTGGAGTTGCCAACGAGGCAGCTCCAATGGCCTCAGCTCTTCTCGCTGAGGCACCCGTCATCTTCCTT
>CALJKH010000028.1 GCA_937973575.1 uncultured Solirubrobacterales bacterium
GGCACAGCGACCACAAGGCGCGACTACACCGATGTGCGTGATGTAGCAGTGGCATACCGCGAGCTCGCCGCTGGCGGTCACGCCGGCGTTGTGAATGTTTGCTCAGGCAGGTCTGCATCAACTGAGGAGTTGGTTGGGTTGGTCCGCGAAGCCGCAGCTGACAAGGTCGAAGTGCTTCACGAGGTCAACCCGGACCTTGTCCGTCCTCACGAGACGGCAGAAGTAATCGGCGATCCGTCGCGCGTGCGCGAGCTGATCGGCTGGACGGCCAGCACCCCTTTGGCGCAGACCGTCGCCGATGTGCTGGCGTTTGCTCTCAGCGCTTAGTGGTCGGGCGCATCCTCAAGCAGTGACCTGATCGGGGGCGGCAGTACCGCCAGCACGCCCTCCATCTCTCGCTCCTCCAGGTCGTACCCGAGAACTCCCATTGTTGCCCGGGTTGCCCTCGACGCCGCCATTGGGCTGTCAAGGCTCGCTTCCCGTTCAACACGCTCAAGGAAGTCCTCAGCCTGGCGGTAATGCTCAGGCGTCCCACTTGGCTCCCAGCCCTCGTAATAGACGCCCCTCATCACTAGCGGGAGCTGATCGCCCAAGCTCGCCGACTTGTCATGAGGGAGCCTGTCGCGAAGCGCGTGAAGAACAGCGCTGATCGACCCCATCGCCTGCCTGTCTGTGTCACCGGTCTGCTTGGCAACGTCACCTACCCACCTATCTGCGGTGTGCACAGTCATCTCAAATCGTTCGACTCTCGTCATAGTGCTCAATCCTCCATGTGGTTGACGCGTCTGCGTGAAGGCAGCCTTCCGCCCCTCCAAGGGAATTCACAACCGCCTACTTCGACCCTAGGCGCCTCCCGCTAGAGCGCACGGCTTTATTTCATGGAGCCGCCCGCGTCCCACTAAGCCGCGCTGCTGCCTTACACTTCACGATCCTGCCGAAGTAGCTCAGCTGGTCAGAGCACCTGTCTTGTAAACAGGGGGTCAGGGGTTCGAATCCCCTCTTCGGCTTACCCGAGGTCAGCTTGGACCGGAAGAGCCACCGTCGTTAACCGGACCTGCAACCGCCACACGTCCCGATAAACCTCGACGACACGGCTTGCGTGACGGGAATCGAAATGCTGAAAATCGTGCCTGTGGTCTTGACGGTCAAAGTCCGCTGGAAGAATCCCTCAGCAGCGCTGGCAAGAGCACGAACCGACACCGTGCAGCTTGCGTTGTTGGCGATTGTGTGGCCACCACAGGTCTCCGACACAATCTGCATCTCACTGTTATCTGAGAACAGCGACCTAGCGAATGTCCTTGCTGCACCAGTCTTGTTGGTGATGGTGATCACCCGGTCGCTTGTATCAATGGCAGATGGCGCCTTCTCAAGATTGATAAATGGCGATCCTTCAGATGTCGTTGCAACGAGTCCCTTCGCTAGCGCTCGGACCCTCACAGAAAGTGGAATAGAAACGATCGCCTCCCCGTACGGCACTTGAAGCGTGTCCTTGTAGAGACCCGCAGTTGTTGCTGAAGCGAGAATCAGGTAGTTCCCGACAGCGTCACCTGCCAATGAGCTCGACAGTGATGTCGGGTGCACGCTGAAGGCACTTCGATGCCCACCGGGTGTCTTTGAGGACAGCAGAGAAAACTCGCTCCAAGCCATGCTTAGCCCGCCAGTGTTGGTGATCCGGAGGTAAACGGCCGTACTAGGACGGCCAGCAAACA
>CALJKH010000029.1 GCA_937973575.1 uncultured Solirubrobacterales bacterium
TGTTGAATCTCCTTGCTTCGGGGCTACTCGGCTTGACGAGGCCGTTTCCGGGTCGAGTCGAGAGGTTGAGGTGGCGCGCCGCTTGCTCGTCAACGCTTGGCTTGTCGACGACCTCAACGATGTGTCCACATCCTTCAAGGGAATCGCGGTAACTCGTAAGGGGCGTGCTTGGAGCGCAGTCACCGGCGACCTTCTTCAAGCTCCTCCGGGTGGTGCTGCTCGCGTATTTGAAGCTCGGAACCGTCGCAGCGGAATTGTCGAAGCTGTTGAGGCCGCTGGGTTGGCAGTTGGCGAGGCTCAAGCTGCTCTGGCAACTGTTGAGGCCTCCGTCACGGCTGCTGAAGATCAGGCTCGGAGTGCGTCAGAGACTGTGCGCTCAGCGCGTTCTGCCGCCGACGAGGCAAGTGAAGCCCAGCGCCGCTGTGAGTGGCAGATGAAGGCACGCAAGGATTCACCTCAGGCCGGCCCCGTTGCCGTTCAAAGAGCTGAGGCAGCTGCTGAGCTTGCCGCCGAGGAACGGATTGCCGCCCGAATGGCTGACGAGCGGGATGGAGCACGCCAACGCATGCAAGCGCTCGCTGAACGGATGCGGCTAGATCGCGATCGTCAACCTAGAGTTGCAACCCTGATTAGAGCTGTGGAAGCTGCCAGCGCAGCACTCGTTCCAGTTCGTGAGCAGCTAGACCGTGAGCTTGCTGGCGACAGCGAGGAGGGGGATGGCGTCGCTTCTCGCCTCCGTCAGCTTGCCTCAGCCGAGGCCGAGGTGCAGGGAAAGATTGCTGCGACTGCGGAGACGGTCACTGTCGCCGAGGTTGAGTCACAGAGGCTTCGCGACCGTCGCGATGAAAGCCTCACCGAGGTTCGCGAGCTTGCAGCAGCATTGGGTCTTGAAGATGGTCCTGCTGCCGAGTCACTGCCTGAAGATGAGCGGCTCGCTTTGGTAGCGAGGATTGAACGTCTCGACAAGCGTCGCGCTCAGCTTGGTCCGGTGAATCCGCTCGCCGCAGAGGAATATGAGGCAGCGCAAGCTCATCTTGAGGAACTTGAGACGCAGAGGACTGATCTTGAGAACGCCCTCAAGGAGCTGAAGTCCCTCGTCCGCGACTGCGACCGGACAATTCGGGAGACATTTGAGCAGACATTTGAAGCAGCCAGCCGTAACTTCGAGGATCTCTCAGCGAAGCTGTTCCCCGGTGGTTCAGGCCGTCTCAGGCTTGTTACTCAGGAGTCCAAGCCCCGCCCAGTGCTTGGCGGTGAGGGCGAGGACGCTGAGGCATCCGAAGATGACGCCGAGATCATCGAGGCAGATGCTGAGGAGAGCTTCGACGACGGACCGGAGTTCGGAGTTGAGATTGAAATCACTCCAGCCGGAAAGACGATGAAGCGCCTCTCACTTCTCTCTGGTGGAGAGAAGTCGATGACGGCGATTGCATTTCTTTTCGCAGTATTTCTCGCTCGGCCATGCCCCTTCTACATCCTTGACGAGGTCGAAGCAGCCTTGGACGATCTAAACCTTGGTCGCTTCCTTGACCTGCTGCGCGCCTACCGCGATCAGGCCCAGTTCATTGTCGTCACCCACCAGCGTCGGACCATGGAAGCCGCAGACGCTCTCTACGGAGTTTCAATGGGTGGCGACGGCGTATCGAAGGTCGTGTCACGCAAGCTTGAATCGGTACCAGACTCAACAGAGGACCAACTCGCAGCCTGACCGTAGCCTCACCGGATAGGTCCGGCCCGCTACCCTCCTCAACCGATGTTCCTGTTCACGATCCTTTGGGTCGTCGTCGCTCTAGTAGCGGCGGCTGCTGCCTTCAAGAGCCGATCGCTCGCACCGTTGCCCCTTGGCGTCGCCGCCGCGGGAGCCCTTGTGGCAGACATTCTGGGGGAGGGCGTCCTCGTCTCAATATTCGTCTTGGTTGTTCTCTTCCTACTTGGCCGCTGGGTTATTCGGCCTGCTGTCCGCGTGGAGCAAAGCGGTGACGCCCGCGTCAAGCCAGGGACAGGATCGCTCGTCGGGAAGCCAGCAGTCGTAGTGGAGCGAATCTCCAATTCAGAGGCTGTCGGATGTGTCCGGGTAGACGACGAGATCTGGACGGCACGCACCTGGGAGGACGGAGTTGTGCTCGAACCAGGGGCCCGTGTGCACGTCGTTGAACTCCGCGGAACCACTGCTGTGGTGAGCATCTGATGACGCACCAAGCGTCCCGGAAATGCGCTCAGGGCTAGCGCCCGCTACATTCCCTCTCTAGATATGTCAGTTCGAATCAGACTCACACGCGTCGGAAGCCACAAGAACCCCATCTGGAGGGTTGTTGCAGCCGACCAGCGTTCACCCCGTGACGGCCGTGTCATTGAGACGGTCGGGACCTACAACGCACAGACTGAGCCATCCACGGTCTCGCTCGACGAAGAGCGGATCAAGGACTGGATCGCAAAGGGCGCCCAGCCTACGGCAGCAGTTCGCCGCCTTATGCGAATCCAAGGCATTGACCCGAACGCCCGATAGGGCATGAGCGTTCGCGACCTTCTCGAGACTCTTGCCGCCTCCGTGGTCGAAGACCCGGAAGCTGTCAAGGTTGTTGAGGCCGAAGAGGATGGAGCGATTGTTCTTGAGCTCTCTGTGGCCGAGGACGACTACGGTCGGGTGATCGGCCGCGACGGTCGTACAGCTCAGGCTCTTCGCACTGTGGTTAAGGCCGCTGCTCCCGAAGGCCGTCGGGTCTTCGTAGACATCATTGACTGAGGTGGCTATGGCCGAAGGGCCCGCCCATGTCACCGCAGGTCGTATTTCTTCAGCCCACGGCTTGGATGGGTCGGTCAAGGTGGCACAGCCCGTTGCGCCGCTCTTGAACAAGGGTTCAACCGTCTGGATTGACGGAGTCGAGCGAGTGATTGAACGCCGCTCTGGAACTGACGCTAAGCCGATCATCAGACTCAGCGGCTGCACTTCGAGGAACGACTCCGATGCGCTTCGTGGCGCTGTCATGACTGTGCCTAGGTCTGAAGTGCCGGATCTTGGCGACGACGAATGGTGGGTAAGTGACTTGGTTGGTTGTCAAGTCTCAGACGGCGATGTGAAGGTCGGGACGGTCACGGATGTGCTCGGACTTCCCTCCTGTGAGGCTCTCCAAGTCGAGCGTGAGGCTGGGGGAGTACTTCTCGTTCCGGTGATCGGGGACGCGCTTCGGAACGTGGACCTCAAAACGCGTTCGATCGATGTCGATCTTCAATTCTTGGGGGAATCAGCGTGAATGTAGATGTCTTCACCCTCTTCGGTGATTCCTTCGATTGGTTTAACAGCCAGCATCACATCCGCGAGGCGGCCGCCCTTGGCCACCATGTCGAGTGCGTCGACTACAGGCCGACCACACCGCTGACTGGTGGGCAGGTTGACGACACTCCATATGGCGGCGGCGCGGGAATGGTTCTCCGCGTTGATGTAGTCGAGGCTGCGATTCGAGAGCGCTACGGCAAGGACCCCGTCGAGGTGAAAGCTGATCGCCGAGTGCTGGCAATGGTTCCGAATGGCCGAGTCTTAGATGAGGAACTTGTCTGCGAGCTCGCTGAGGACGGGAAGGACCTGACGATTCTCTGCGGTCGCTATGAGGGGTTCGATGAGCGCATCCTTGAGAACTTCTGCAGCGATCGGATTTCGCTTGGCCGGTTCGTCCTCGCTGGTGGCGAGCTTCCCGCGATGGCTGTCTGTGATGCGGTGCTCCGCAAACTTCCCGGAGTACTCGGCGATGAGCACTCAGCTGTTGAGGAGAGCTACTCGGCAGCGCTTGATGGAAACCCCGAGTACCCGCATTACACGCGCCCTGCTGAGTGGCGGGACTGGGGGATCCCCGAGGTTCTCCTTTCAGGCGATCACGGGCGGATTGCGGACTGGCGGAGGACTCAAAGTGAAATCCGCGGCGCAGCAGAACATGCGCGAGAGGGCGGCGGAAGTCAATAGCGGCTAGCATTGTGCTCCCGCGCGGCGGAATTACCTAAGCCCGGACCTTTTTAGACATGAGTTCAGTAATCGAAAAGCTCGAACGCGAGCAACTGCAGCGCCTCCCGGAGATTCAGGCCGGCGATCGCGTGCGCGTCCATGTCCAGGTCATCGAGGGCAGCCGCCGGCGTACCCAGCTTTTTGAGGGAGTAGTTATCTCCCGCTCCGGTCACGGCGTTCGCGAGACGATCACAGTCCGCAAGCAGTCGTTCGGCGTTGGCGTTGAGCGTGTGTTCCCACTGCACTCACCAAAGATTGAGCAGATCGAAGTTGCTGGCCGTGGCGATGTACGCCGCGCCAAGCTCTACTACCTGCGTGACCGCGTCGGCCGTAAGGCCCGGGTGCGCGAGCGCACCGATCTTGGTCCTGAAGAGGCGATTCAGCGCCAGCTACTCGAAGGGCCACCAGAGGCTCAAGAGGGCGCAATGCCTGAGGACGTAGAGGTCACAGAAGTTGAGGCAGTCGAAGGAGAGGTTGCCGAGGCAACGCCTGAGGCCGCTGTTGAAGCTGACGCCCCCGCAGCTGAAGAGGCTGGCTCCGACGAGCCAGTTGCTGAGGAAGCTCCTGCAGAGGAGCCTGCTGCCGAGGAGCCTGCCGCCGAGGAGGCTCCTGCTGAAGAGGCAGCCGCCGACGAGGGCGGTACCGGCGAGGACGCCCCAGAGGCTCCTGCCGACGAGCCGCAAGACGCTTGAGGATTAAGCGCGACTCGACGGCTGGCTCGATCATCGAGCTAGTTCTCGTTGTCGCAGCTGCTGTAGGTGTCGCGTTTCTAGTTCAGCAGTTCTTCGTTAAGCCTTATCGGATCCCATCAGGCTCGATGGAACCGACTCTCAACATTGGACAGCGCGTCCTTGTTAACCGGTTTGGCGAGAACTTCGGCAATCCAGCCATCGGTGACATCCTCGTCTTCCATCCTCCGCAGGGTGCTGACACAGCTCAGTGCGGCGATGTTGGCCAAGGTCCGAACTATCCAGGTAGCCCGCGGAGTCACTTCCCTTGTGACAAGCCAACGCCTAAGCCTTCATCCCAAACCTTCATTAAGCGCGTAGTGGCTGCGCCGGGCGACACGATCTCAGTCCGAGGCGGCTACGCAGTTGTCAACGGGAAGCTTCAGGACGTGAAATACATTCAGGCCTGCGGTGGCGGTGACACTTGTGACCTTGGCCCGATCAAGATTCCGGCCGGACACTGGTTCATGATGGGTGACAATCGTGGCGACTCAATGGATAGCCGATACTGGGGACCAATCCCCAAGTCTTGGAGCATCGGACAAGCCTTCGCCACCTACTGGCCGCCCAACCGGATCGGGCTCCTCTAGACGCAAGGCAAACGCCAAGAAGGCTGCGGCGCTGTTTGCGTTCGACCGCTCTCTTGGCAAGAACTGGGTGGTTGGGGCAGATGAGGCTGGCAGAGGCTGCCTTGCAGGCCCGCTGGTAGCTGCTGCAGTTGCCTTCGACCAGTCGCGGCTTTCGCTTGAGGATCTGCGGCGGCTTGAGGATCTTGATGACTCGAAGAAGCGCAAAGGAGAGCGTCGCGCGGCTCTCTTCGAGGCCATCCAGCAGACGGCGGCTGTTGTGGCTATCTCAATCAAGCCCGCACAGGTGATCGACCGGGACGGACTCCATGTGAGTAATAAGGCTGCGCTTGC
>CALJKH010000030.1 GCA_937973575.1 uncultured Solirubrobacterales bacterium
GGGAACGGCAGACACCTATCTGGCTGTAATCAAGCAATATCGAGAACTCGAAGGAGAACTCGCAACCACAAAAGCACTTAAGACCAAGGAAGAACCTAAGGCACTTGAGCTTAAACTCAAGATCCTAGGGCTCCCTGTGTATGACAATGCTCGTGGAACGCTTGTTGAGGAGACTGGGCTGGTTGCCCGTGAGATCGCTGAAACCCGTCAGAAGATCCAGGAACGCTCGGAGGCTGAGACAGCCGCGGTCAGCGAATGCACGCTCTGCCAAGGTGGCGCTGAGCGCTCGCACTCAGTCAGGAATGCTCTTCATGCAGCAGGCGACCTTGCTGACGGTGAGGCAGTGCTCGTCCACGATGCTGCGCGTCCTCTTGTACCCAGCCAGCTGATCAAGGACCTGGTTGCCTCGGTTGCTCCAGAGAGTGGGGTCGAAGCTGCGATTGCAGCCACTCCAGTCACCGATACGATCAAGGTTGCTGATGGGAGCGGGAATGTTGTGTCTACGCCTGACCGCGCAGCTCTAAGAGCAGTGCAGACACCGCAGGCCTTCAGGGTCGGGGTGTTGAAGGCGGCTTTGGCGCAGGACGACGAGACGCTCGCAAAGGCAACCGATGACGCAGCGCTGGTTGAAGCGATGGGGACGCAGGTCCGGCTCGTTGACGCACCAGCAGAAAACTTCAAAGTGACTGAACCCAAAGACATGCAACTTGCCGAGCTCCTGCTTTCAGCCCGAGGGGATGCCTGAGTAATGCCACAGCGCTTCGGTATTGGCTACGACGTTCACCCTCTTGAAGCTGGACGCCCGATGATCCTCGGCGGCGTCGTGCTTGAGAGCGATGTTGGCCCCGCGGGGCATTCAGACGGTGACGCTGTCTGCCACGCCATCACTGACGCTCTACTCGGAGCAGCTGCACTCGGTGACATTGGCCACCTCTTCCCTGACACTGACCCAGACCACAAGGGTGCTGACTCAGTCGAGTTACTGCGCCAAGCAGTTGCTCAGCTGACCTCCGCTGGCTTCACCCCTTGGAATGTTGATGTGACTGTCAACCTTGAGCGGCCAAAGGTCGCACCACACCGTGACTCGATGCGCGCCAATCTCGCCGACGCCCTGGGAATTCCAGTTGAGCGCGTCAGCGTGAAGGCAACTCGCGGCGAAGGGCTTGGGTTCATCGGGCGAGGCGAAGGCGTCTCGGCGATGGCAGTTGCATCTGTGTTGGAGGACTGACCAAGTTGAGTAGCACGACGGTCCACGCTTCAAGTTGGAAGGACTTCATGCTGGGGGAACCCCTCGGCCGTGACCAAGGCCCCCGCATGCGCGTAGCGTTTGCAGGAGCGCTGATGGGTGGCGTGCTGCTGCTCCTCACATTGCTGGCGGCGCCCACCTCGCGTTTGCTCGTTCCGATAGGCGCGCCAGGGTCCACGCTCCCGGACTGGATCCTCGGAGTTTTTGCACCGATCGGTGACACACCGAAAGCGCTAGGGCGCGGCGCCGTCGCAGCTGGAATGGAATGGGGAAAGCTGCTTGTTTCGATCGGCTTCTTCATCCTGATTTGGGCATGGCTAGCGATCGTGCGAGAGGCTGAGAACATCCCCGTAAAGGTTCTTGTTTGGGGCATCTTCGGGATCTACTTCCTGCTTCTGATCGCACCACCGCTGCTCTCCACCGACATCTTCACCTACCTATCAGCAGGGCGGTTGCAGGTTCTGTTTGATGTCAACCCTTATGCGCACGGTCCTGTTGTGAGGCCACAGGACCCAGTCTTTGGTTGGACCGGCTTGGTCTGGCTTGACACTCCGACTGTCTACGGGCCAATCTTCACCCTCTTGACAGCAGCCCTGACGCCCCTGGGCCCAGCCGGGGGTATGTGGACGCTCAAGTTCATCGCGTTTCTTTCAGCCGGGGCCTGTTCCTGGTTGACATGGAAGATCGCCCTTGACCTTGGCCGGCCACCAGAAAATGCGCTCGCCTTCGTCGCGTTGAATCCGATCCTCCTTCTGTTTGCCCTTGGAGGTGGCCATAACGACCTGCTGATGCTTGCCATCGCGCTGGCAGCCGTCCGGCTCACAATCCTCGCTAAACCACGGGCAGCCGGCGCGACGCTTGGTGCTGCGATCGCCGTCAAGATGACAGCCGGGTTGGTGCTGCCGTTCATGTTCATTGGGGCGGGCAAGCGAGCCGAGGGAGGTAGCCGTGAATTCGTCAAAGGCTTCCTGATGCTCTGGATCCCGTTGGCAGCGGTCGCGACGGCCTTTTACGGGCTGGACTGGCTCAAGGTTCCGAAGGTGATCGGCAATGGGATGGGGCAGCACATCGGCGAACTGCGGAGTATCCCCGGAATAATCTCGGGGTATCTCGGCCTCGGGCAGATTGGTCTGATCACGCGCGGACTCCTCTTCCTTGTTCTGCTGGCAGTGATCGTGTTCGCAGTTAAGGCCGCCAACAGATCGCGCGACGGCTGGATTGGCTGGTCGGGAATTGTGATCGTCGTATCGCTAGTTCTCTCAACTCAGCTACACCCGTGGTACTTGATCTGGGGCCTGCCGTTTGCTGCTCTCAGTGGTGATAGACGAGTTCGAGGCGCCCTAGTCGGCTTGACAGTCGCTGTAATCGCTATCCAGACGATTCGCTGGCTGGCGCCGCTCGGAGTCGGCTGAGATCGGAAGAGCGTCGTGTAGGGAAAGAGTGTC
>CALJKH010000031.1 GCA_937973575.1 uncultured Solirubrobacterales bacterium
AGTTCGGGATCTCTATTCGAAGACCCCTGACGCGATGGCTCGCGGTTACCGGCCTGGGCGCTTTTCCTTCAACGTAAAGGGCGGGCGCTGCGAGGTCTGTCGCGGTGACGGCCAGCTGAAGATTGAGATGCATTTCCTGCCGGATGTGTACGTCCCGTGCGAACAATGCGGGGGTAAGCGCTACAACCGCGAGACACTCGAAGTCCGTTACAAGGGGCGCACGATCGCCGATGTGCTCGCGATGAGCTGTGAGGATGCTCTCGAGTTCTTCGAGGCAATTCCGAAAATTCGCCGCCGTGTGCAGGCCCTCTGTGATGTTGGACTTGAGTACATGCGACTTGGTCAGTCGGCGACAACTCTCTCCGGTGGAGAAGCGCAGCGAGTGAAGCTTGCCGCCGAGCTTTCGAAGGTTGCGACAGGGCGGACTCTCTACGTGCTTGATGAGCCCACGACAGGTCTTCACTTCGCGGACATTGAAAGGCTCCTAGAGGTTCTTCAGCGTCTCGTTGATTCTGGCAACAGTGTCGTGGTTATTGAGCACAACCTCGACGTGATCCGAGCTGCCGACTGGCTGATTGATCTTGGTCCCGAAGGCGGAGAGGGCGGAGGAACTCTCGTGGCAGCCGGGACACCCGAACAGGTGATTGGTGTCGAGGAGAGCCACACTGGGCGATTCCTCCGTGAGGTGCTGCCGGTTGTTGCGGCCAAGGCCACCAAGAAGAAGGCTCCAGCTAAGCCCCGTGCGAAGGCCGCCTCCACGAGGCAGAAGTAGCGGTGGGCAACTCCGGTTGGACGCTGTGGCGGCAAAAGTGGGGCTGGTACCACCGGGATCTACTTCCCTGGCGGCGCATTGAGCTGCATCGGCGGCTGGCCGCCGCCGGGGCCTTTGCGCGGATGCCACTGCACGGCGAGCCACTCGAGCTTCTCCGCGAAGGCCGGCTGACGGTTGGCGAGGGTGTCCTGTTCGAGCCTCTCGTATGGCTAACCGGCGGGGAGAGCGGAAGAATCGACATAGCCGATGGCGCTCTGATCAATATTGGCGTTCTGATCGCTGCGCTTGACCATGTATCAATCGGGCGGAACACGATGATCGCGAACGGCTGTGTGATCACCGACGCAAACCATCGGTTCGATAATCCTGCGGTTCCGCTGACTCATCAGGGCTTCACCTCAAAGGGTCCGACTCGCATTGGAGATGACTGCTGGCTTGGTGCCAATGTCGTAGTGACAAGCGGTGTGACCATCGGCGACAGATGCGTTGTTGGTGCCAACAGCGTCGTCACAAGTGATGTCCCTTCGCACACTGTGGTCGCCGGTACCCCGGCCAAGCAGGTTGGAACAGTTCCGGGCCCCTGAGGAATTCCCTCGGATTTCGTGATTCCGTCTGCCATAGTGGCGCTATCCGCTACCTAGAACTGGAGTCACTCAAGTGGTTGCCCTAATCATCATTGCCGTCATCCTTGTCGTCGTAGGGATTTGGTTTTTCAGCACCTACAACCGCCTCGTAAGCCTTCGAGTCGCTGCCGATGAGGGCAAATCAGAGATTGATGTCCAGCTCAAGCGCCGGCACGACCTCATTCCCAACCTCGTCGAAACAGTCAAGGGATATGCCTCCCACGAGCGCGGAACCTTTGAAGCGGTGACTGCTGCTCGAACCACTGCAGTTGGGGCCCAAGGCGTTCAGGCTCAGGCTCAGGCAGAAGGTGCTCTAAGCCAAGCTCTCGGCAAGCTCTTCGCTGTGGCTGAGGCGTATCCAGACCTTAAGGCGAACCAGAACTTCCTTCAGCTTCAGGGGGAGCTCACAGCCACTGAGGATCGGCTCTCGGCTGCAAGGCGTTTCTACAACACAACTGTGAAGGCGCTTAACACTGCGTGCCAGACAATCCCCAGCAAGTGGGTTGCTCCAATCGCCAAGGTGACAGAGCGCGAATTCTTCGAGCTTGAGGATCCTGCGGCTGAGTCTGCAGTCCCCAGCGTTTCCTTCAGCTAGGAGATCTGGGCATGGCACTTGCGGTTGAGCTGCCGCCACTCGATGCTCAGATTAAGTCGAACAGGCTTAGGTCGAGGCTGCTCTTTTTGCTGTTTTTCGCGATCTATGGGGCGCTTGGATTCGCCGTTTCGCTGCGCTTCGGTCCGGCTGCCTTCGTTGGGTTTCTAGTGGTTGCGGTTGTGATCGTTGTCGTCACCCTCACCATGGGAGACGACTTAGCTGTGACGGTTGCAAAGGCGAAGCAGATCAACTCGCGCGACGAGTGTCCTCCAGTCTGGGATGCGGTTGAGGTGATGGCGTTGGCCTCCGGTCAGCCGATGCCACGCGTCTATATCTCGCCTGATCCGGCTCCGAATGCGTTCGCCGCTGGCAAGGATCCCAAGCAAGCGGTCGTCTGTGTGAACCAAGGCCTGCTTCAGCTTCTAGACAAGGAGGAGCTTGAAGGTGTTATTGCCCATGAAATGGGCCACGTTCGAAACCTTGATGTGAAGCTGATGACCTATGCAGCCGTTCTCGCAGGCGGGATCGCTCTGATCGCAGAGTGGATTAGCTATGCACTCTTTTGGGGTGGAGGAGACGATGAGGACGCGGGAATCGTCGGAGTGGTGGTCAGCATCCTGGTCGTGATTCTGGCGCCGATAGCTGCGCTCCTAATCCAGATGGGCATAAGCCGCCGCAGGGAGTTCCTAGCTGACGCTGCTGCTGCTGAGTTCACCCGCTACCCACAGGGCCTAGCGAGCGCTCTGAGGAAGCTGCAGGGCGACACCACGCCAGCACAGACAGGCTCAACTGCCACTGCACACCTTTGCATCGTTACTCCTCTTGGTGGTAGCGGGAAGGGATCGAGCCTGTTCGATACCCATCCGCCGCTCGATGAGCGGATCGCACGGCTGGATGAACTTGCCGCCGGCCAGATTCACACGCCGCGGCCAAGCGTCGCTATGGCCTCCTACTAAGGATCCTCTGTTAGGTAAGCCGGTCGCGCAGGACTGACAGCTCGCTTGGCTCAATTGCATATGCATGTTCCGGACCGGGATAGACACCAGAACGGACGTCGCCAGCCCAACTGCTCACCGCATTGACTGCCACGTCCCGCAGCTCGGCGTAGCGGCGCACGAACTTTGCGTCGGGACCTTCGCGCATACCGAGCAGATCGTGAAATACAAGAACTTGTCCACTGGTAGTCGGGCCCGCACCAATCCCGATTGTTGGGATTGACAGACGGTTAGTCAGCTCCTCGCCGACTGCGGCTGGGACGCACTCAACGACAACGGAGAAGCATCCTGCCTCCTCTAGTGCCTTTGCCTCGCTGATCACCTTCTCGGCGGCCTCTGCTGTCTTTCCTTGCGCCTTGAAGCCACCCAGAGCAGTTGCAGTCTGGGGTGTGAGGCCGACATGGCCCATCACTGGGATGCCAGCGGCAACGATCGCGCGTGCTCGCTCGAC
>CALJKH010000032.1 GCA_937973575.1 uncultured Solirubrobacterales bacterium
CGCTTTACGTGAAGACCTACCTCTACCAAGGCGGCGTATTTAAGTCACAGTGGTGGTGCTACGGGGACAACACCTCGCTTTACAACACAACAGCTGCTTGCAACAACAAGGCAACTGGTGGCGATGCCAAGAACACTCTCCTTGCCACAGGCAAGGGCAAGGGCATGGTCCCTGGCAGTGGTACGTTCAACGACACTACTAACAAGAAGGGTCTGAACGGCTGCAACGTCATTTTTGCCAATGACAACTCAGTCGCTCCGCTTTCCTTCGGTGGTACTGACACTGGTTGCAAGAACCGCCTCACGGTTCTGATCCCCGCCCTCAACGGCGACGGCTCAGGCCTCGGCGAGCTCCCAGGTGGATTCATCCTGAGCGACTTCTACATGAACGTGAGCAACACGAAGTACCTCAAGGCTGGTTCGAAGGCATGTGTCTCGCACAACATGACCACCAACACCAATGTTGTCTACTCACACATCAAGGGTGAGACTGGCGGCCCAACACCAGCTACAGCAACGGTCGTATCCAAGAACGCTTGCTGATCTAGCTAAACAAGCTGTTAAGGACGAGGGTCCCGCGAGAGCGGGGCCCTTTTTCTTTGCCTCAAACCGAGAGCAACTATTGAGTCGCGCCAGTGTTTTTGCGAGTATGTGGACTTGGAGAAAGACTGGCCTCTTTGGCCAGTAATGGGGAGGAGACCTCGATGCGTAAATCAATGATTGGAATCACTGTTGCTGCACTTGGCCTGATGGTTGCGCCGGTTGCTTCAGCCGCAATCCATCAGCAGTCGACTGGGAATACATACCCACCGACTGGCACCTCAAAGAGTGCTCCGGCAAAGGCCGGCTATGTGCGATTCGAGTCGTATCTGTCCACGAGGGATCCGGAGTCCACACGTGGCACCAAGAAAGCAAACCCCGTTGGCAAGGTCTTTATGGACTTCCCGAAGGGTGGAACGGTGAACAAGAACGCCAAGCCCACCTGCAATCAGAGCGAGTATGCAACTCCAGTTGTGCTTGCGGCAACATGCACCAAGTCAATTGTCGGTACTGGCTGGGCGCTGCTTAACACTGGATCTGCAACTGCGCATGACCAGCTGACCGGCGCAGCACCTGCCTGCGCGGATCCTGCCGTCGACTCGACTCAGTACAGCCGCACTTGGGAAGCAGCACCAGGGAACGGCCCCGACTGCACCCCGACGGGCGACCTATATGTGAAGGTCACCGCCTATCAAGGTGGCGTCCTGAAGGCACAGTGGTGGTGCTATGGAGATGACACTGCGAAGTACAACACGACGGCTGCCTGCAGTAACAAGGCAACTGGTGGTGATGCCAAGAACACTCTCCTTGCAACAGGTAAGGGTAAGGGCATGGTCCTTGGCAGCGGTACGTTCAATGACACCGCCAACAAGAAGGGTCTGAACGGCTGCAATATCATCTTTGCCAATGACAACTCGGCTGCTCCGCTTGCATTCGGCGGCACCGATACCGGTTGTAAGAACCGGCTGACAGTGATCATCCCGGCCTTGAACGGTGATGGGTCGGGTCTTGGTGAGCTGACCGGCGGATTCGTACTTTCGGACTTCTACCTCCACATCACCGCCAATAACTACATGAAGGCGCCGGCATGTCCTGCCAGCAAGACATGGCAGCTGAAGACTCAGGTTGTGTTCTCCAAGCTCAAGGGTGAGTCCGGTGACGCTCCTGCCGCGCAGACGGTCACATCGTCGGAGAGCTGCTCGAAGTAACAGCATCAGCTTTCAGTTCAATGGAAAGGCCTCGCATTTGCGGGGCCTTTTCTTTGCTGCTTACTCAAGCTTTGCCCTGCGGCATGTGATCGGCGCCACAGTGGTGTTAGGGCCGGGAGACCCATGAGGAGAGGCACCATGCGCAAGTTCGCACCCCTAATAACAGCAGCAGTACTACTGGCTCTTCCAGCCGCAGCTTCAGCCGCTCTGCAGCAGGAGGCCAATGTGAAGGTCACCCCGACAGCGGGCACCCTTGCCCCGAAGGGCAAGAACTACGTCAAGTTGAACGCCTACCTGTCAACTCGTGATTCGGCATCGACTAGGCCTCAGCTGAAAGCAAACCCGGTTGGCAAGGTCGTGATTACTTTCCCAGCCGGCTCTATCGTTAATGCCAAGGCAACACCGGGCTGCCACCTGAATCAGTACTCGGCGGTGTCGAAGCTCAAGGCAACATGTGCCAAGTCGCTTGTAGGTATGGGCTGGGCGTATGTGAACACTGGCTGGGTTGGCGCTTCTGCTCGTGCGCAATTGACTGACACTGCCAGCGGGCCCAATTCGCCTGCACCGTGTCTTGACGGCGACGTCACCCAATACACGAGGAGTTGGTCTGCGACTGGGACTTCAGACTGCGTCCCAATTGGCCACATTTGGAACAGGGTCTACGCCTACCAGGGCGCGATCATCAACGGCAAGTACAACCCGGCGGGGATCATCTTCGCCTCCGACAACTCTGTTGCCGGTATTGCCTTCGGTGGTACGACCAAGACAAACACGCTGACGGTTCCGATTCCGGCGCTTAACGGTGCTGGCTCCGGCGCAGGCGAGCTGCCATTCGGTTGGGTTCTGTCGGACTTCAAGCTCAACATCACGAAGCCGACTTACCTGAAGGCTGGCGCCTGCCCCGCTTCTAAGAAGTGGAACGTTAAGACGACAGTGAGCTTCTCCAACTTCAAGGAGGACGCTGCCCTGCCTGTCCCAGCAAACCAGGTGATCACAACACAGTCGACCTGTCGGGTCTAGCTCAGAACTAACAGCGCAAGGGAAACGGTCCCGCTCACTCCGACCTCCTTCGGAGTGGGTGGGGCCGCTTTTGCGTTAGGGGCGACAGACGCCTTCGCGGGAGACCAGCAGCTTGAGGTCGTGAGTAAGGCCCTCTGGCGTCAAGTGAGCTGTTGGCCATGCCACGCAGCGGCGGCCGTCGCGGTCGAGGAGAAAGACATAGGCGCTGTGGTCAGACTTCGCTGTCTGGCCTGCAACTCCCCAGGCCTGCCAGGTTGCCTGGACTTGCGAAGGGGTTCCGAGTCCCCAGTGCATGCGCCCCTGAAGGTGCTGCTCGTTGAGCCATGTGTTGACCTTTGCGGGAGTGTCGTTTTGAGGGTCTGCGGTGATTGCGATTACCGGCACGTCTTTGCCGAGCGAGTCCATCGCGCCGCGAATTTGCTGGGCGGTAAGGGGGCAGACGTCCTTGCAGTCGGTGTAGAGGAAAGTGACGATTGAGGGGCCACCTTTGACGCCCTCGAGAGACACAGGCTTACCTGCTTCATCGGTGAGTGTGAAGTCGGCGACCGGGACGTTGGGAGGCATCAACGAACCTTCGTAGTCAGCGGATGGAGAGGCTCTTCCACCCGAGCTAACGCCCCAGATTGCAACCCCACTGAGAAGAAGGCCGAACGCGGCGATGATCACGAGCTTTGAGCGACTGGAAAACACTCATGCAGCGTAACCGGAATCACCGGCTATTCTTCTGATCCATGACGCAAGCAAAGACAGGAGTGGAGCTCGCCTCCGAGATTAAGGTCCGGATCCCAGAGATTTCGCCTGCCGAGGTGCACGAAGATCTCCCAGAAGGAACTGTGATCATCGACGTCCGCGAAGACGGCGAATGGGCAACCGGCAACATTCCCGGAGCGCATCACATCCCACGTTCGTACCTCGAGCTTCGCGTTGACAACCTCGTTCGTGATAGGTCGACTCCAGTTGTCGTCTATTGCGCCGGTGGTATTCGGTCCCTCTACGCGGCCAGGACTCTGATCGAGGACATGGGTTTTGAAGATGTCAAGAACATGATTGGCGGAATCACTCTCTGGAAGGACGGCGGCCTGCCAGTCGAGGTCGCAAAGACGTTGACGCCAGAACAAGCCGACCGTTACAGCCGCCACCTCCTCCTCAACGAGGTTGGTCTAGAAGGGCAGATCAAGCTTCTTGACGCCAAGGTTCTCCTTCTCGGTGCTGGTGGCCTTGGGTCGCCGACTGCGCTCTACCTGGCTGCGGCCGGTGTCGGAACGCTCGGGATCATCGATGGCGACACAGTTGACCGAAGCAACCTTCAGCGTCAGGTGATCCACAATGAGGAGCGCATTGGCACCCTCAAGGTTGACTCGGCAGAGGCGACGATCAACGCTCTCAACCCGGATGTAAACGTCGTCAAATACCCGTACCGGATTGGCCCGGACAACATCATGGACATCCTCCCCGAGTACGACATCGTCGTAGACGGGCTCGACAACTTCCCTACCCGTTACCTGCTCAACGACGCCTCGGTTCGTCTGCAGATTCCAGTGGTGTCAGCTTCGATCCTCGGGTTTGAGGGTCAGCTCTCTGTGTTCAAGCCTTACGACGGGCCTTGCTACCGCTGCCTCTATCCAGTTCCACCACCGCCAGAACTTGCTCCTTCATGTGGAGCCAACGGCGTTCTTGGAGTCCTTCCGGGAACCATGGGCCTGCTCCAGGCAACTGAGGTTGTCAAGCTGATCCTTGAAGAGGGTGACCCTCTGGTTGGTCGACTCCTACTCTACGACGCACTCGCAGCCTCCTTCACCGAGCTGAAGATGCGCCGTGACCCAGAGTGCCCGATCTGCTCACGCGAGCCAGACGCAATTTCTGCCGAAGAGATGGGTGTATTCCCTGACTACGAAGCCTTCTGCTCCGGCGGTCACTAGGCTCTACGCGATGGCAACTGTACGAATCCCACCAGTTCTTCGCGCCAGCGTTGGCGGCGAGCGAGAAGTAGAGGCCGCTGGCTCAAACATTGGCGAAGTGCTCAAGGCCCTGGTTGAGGCTTATCCCGCAACCAAGGAGCAGATCTTCAGCGCTGACGGTGCTCTCAACCGTTACGTGAACGTCTACCTCAACGATGAGGACGTTCGAGTGCTTGACGGTCTTGAGACTGGCGTAAGCGAATCAGACTCAGTCGTCATCCTGCCGGCAATGGCCGGCGGCTGCTAACAGCTGAGTCCGTCTGATGCACGGTGCCGCTTACCCTTGGTGAGCGGTTGCGGCGCGGGTATGATTAGACGAAGAGATTCCCAATGGCTGAACCACTTCTAAATCGTCCATGCGGTGGCCGCTTCGGCGACATCGTCCAATCAATTGGATCAACTCCTCTTGTTGAGCTCAAGCGCCTCTCGCCAAAGCCGGGAGTGAGGATCTGGGCGAAGCTTGAATCGCGCAATCCGACCGGTTCAATCAAGGACAGAGTCGCCCGCGCGCTGATCGAGGATGCTGAGGAGAAGGGCGCTATCGGCCCTGGCATGACGATTCTTGAGCCGACGAGTGGAAACACTGGCATCGCCCTCGCCATGATCTGCAAGCGCAAGGGATACAACCTCAAGGTTGTAATGCCCGAGAGCGTTACAGAGGAGAGGACACAGCTCCTGAAGATGTACGGCGCTGAGATCGTCTACTCACCAGGTGACCTTGGCTCAAACGGCGCTGTTGAGATGGCGCTTGACATGGCCGAGAAGGACAGCTCGTACTACATGCCCTATCAGTACGGCAACGAGGCCAACCCTTTGGCGCATTACAACGGAACAGCCCCAGAGATTCTTGACGAGCTTGACGATGTGGCTGCGTTTGTGGCTGGGCTCGGAACTGGTGGCACATTGATGGGGGTAGGGCGCCGCTTCAAGGAGGAACTTCCAGACTGCAAGATCGTTGCTGCCGAGCCGATGCAGGGCGAGCCTGTTCAAGGCCTGCGCAGCCTCGACGATGGATTCATCCCTCCGATCATCGACATCTCACTTCTTGATCGGAAGATCTTCGTCAGTAACCGTGACGCAGTCGTTTGGACGCGGAAGCTTCTTGATGAAGAGGGCATCTTCGCTGGTGTTTCCTCTGGCGCTATCGCGCGCGTGGCAGTGCGAATCGCAGATGAGCTTGACGAGGGCAACGTCGTCTTCATCGTCTGCGACGACGGCTGGCGCTACCTCTCCTCTGGGATCTACACTCGCCCAGTGGACGAGATCGAGGAACTTGAGTCCACACTTTGGTGGTAGTTGGCTAACCGTTAACTCGGCCCCGCTACGATTGCCTCTAGACCACTTATTAGGGAGTCACCTTGTTTAGCCAAGTAGGACCAATGGAAATCGTTCTTGTCGCAGCAATCGCGCTGCTTGTCCTTGGTCCCAAGCGACTTCCAGGCGCAGCCCGGTCACTAGGTAAGGGCATCCGCGAGTTCAAGCAATCCGTCAGCGATGCTGTGCCCACGCACGACGAACTGACATCAATCGTTGACCCTGACCGGATCGACGAGCCCACTCACAAGAGCTAGCTAGTCGATGAAGATTTCGAAAGCTCTCATGGAGGAGATCCTCGTGCATGCACGCGAGGAGTTCCCAAATGAATGCTGCGGTCTGGTTGCCTCCAAGGACGGTGAGGTTGTCAAGGTTTTTCCAACGACCAACCTTGCCGCTAGCCCGCTTCGGTACGAGATTGATCCAATGGAGCAGCTCAAGATCGAAGAGGAGATCTGGGATCAGGGCTGGGACTTAGGGATCATCTACCACTCGCATACCCGGAGTGACCCAGTTCCCTCGGAGACGGATCGGAACCTGGCGTTCCACCCAGACGCGATCTACATGATCGTTGGACTAATGGGGTACGACCCCAGCGAAGACCCCCTCGGGCAGCCGGCTGATGTACGCGGCTGGTTCATCCGCAGCGGCGTGTCTGAACAAGCCAACCTCGAAGTCGTATAACCATGGCTGAAGGACTGGTGAGGGTCGCAGTCGCCCGTAACCAGCCTGAGGCTGAGATGCTTGCAGCGCGACTTGAGTCAGCGGGTATCCCCAGCCTCCTGATCCGTTCAGGAGGCGCCGATGTACCGGACTTTCTAGCTGCTGGGCCTCGCGATGTGATGGTTCCGGCGTCAGCCGAAGCTGACGCCAGGGAACTACTCGGAACCTCGGGCTAAAGGCTAGACGAGAACTGCTGCACGTTGGCGGCGGGTGGCGCGCTCAACGATGCCACCGATGTGAGCTGCTGCGTGCTCAAACTCGCCGTCAGCAAGGACTGGTGTGCCCTCGAACGGAAGCTCGCGTGAGATCTCTGCCCAGCTGCTGCCGTTGAAGTACTCATCGCCTACGCGCACTGTTACAGGGCGAGGGATGCGATGCGTACGAAGGAGTACAAGCTGGAGTGGATCACGACGGCGCCATGCCAGACGACGCTCTGCGTAGTCATTAGCCCAGACATGGAAAGGTGCGAGCTCGTTAAGGATGCGGCGATCGTTGATCGTCCAAGTCTGTACTGCCTCTGCCCATGCGCGGATGCGGATGCGGTCTGGCTGCGGAAGGTGACCTTCGGGTGAGATCTCTACCGGGGCTGGCTCGCCGTCAGTCCAAACGCCTTCTTCCATTGCGCGCTCAAGCTCCGGGCGGTGGCTTTCGCGGACAAGGTCTGTGCGGTGGAAATCAAAGGTGGGGTAGAGGAAGAAACGCTCATGCTCGAAATCCTGAATGTCGCCACTGCGAAGGGTTAGGAGTTGCTCGCCCTCTGCGAGTGCTCGAACTGTGACCGACCATTCCTTGAAAGCAATTGGCATGTGGATTCCTGAGGTAATTGGGGGATTTATAAGGAAGTACGTCCGCCAGCTGTGCTAGCTGGGAACTGCGGCGGCGTGGATGCCAGTCTTACTGATGTGCGCGGAAAACGCAAGGTTTTGCCGCAGTCCCGTGATGAAAGTCACAGTTCTGACGCAAAAAGGAGGATGAGTCCCGGGTCACCTTCTCTCGGCAGACCCGGATCTCTCCTCTTCTTAAGCAGCTGACGCGAGGTTGTGCTCGGTAACAGCTAGGTGCTGATGTGATGGGCAATACCCGTTGTGTGCCAGCGGTACTCGTTGGCAAGCAGTACCCCGCCGCGTTGTTGCGCGACATTGAATTGGGTTGCCGTTGAGGTCATAGCCCGTCTTTGGAAGACGAGTCACGTACTGCTCGGCGACTGCCATATGACGATCCACTGTCTCCCACACCCGGCGCTGCGCATTGATCGGGAAGTAGGCACGGATCTCACAGAACAACGTCTTTGCTGGCTTCGCGAAGTACTCACGATCGTGCATCAGGCGCTCAAGGTTTTCCTCGCATGCCTTCAACACCCGTAGGTGATTCGTCCCGTCAACATCCCCATAACGGTCGGGCAAAATGTCCGACGCGACCGACCTGTAGATAGAACGACTGACTTCGTAGAGCATGTCCCGATCCCCCTCCTGGAATCAGAACCCCGGTATGCCGACTGTAACAACGGGTATCTACAGAAGTTGCGCGGGGGCGGCCATACCCACATCAGATTCCGATGGATCCCAAGGAACCATGGATGATTCACCGTCGGGTGAGAGCGATGAGTGGTGGCCATCAAGAGCTTGCTCTGTATCCGGGAAGTCGCTTCGGCGATGCGCTCCGCGCGATTCCTCACGGGTAAGTGCGGACTTGGCAACGATGCGAGCCAATGGATGGGGGTCCTCCAAGAGGAGCTCAAGACCGGCTTCGTTGCGGACAAGGCCAGCGTTGGTCCACAACGCTTTGCGCGTTTCGGGTGAAGGCATGATCGGCCCGTCACACTCGACCTGTTCCGCCTTGCTATTGCTGGAGCTCGTGGAGTTGAGGCTTGCCAAGGCTGCGCGCCGACCAAAGACAAAGCACTCGGTCAGGGAGTTAGAGGCGAGGCGGTTGGCCCCGTGGAGCCCCGTGCAGGCAGTTTCGCCAATCGCAAAGAGCCCAGGAAGTGTCGATTGGCCCTGAAGATCGGTCTGGATTCCACCCATCACATAGTGAGCTGCTGGTGCTACGGGTACTAGCTCGCTGGCGGGGTTGATGCCACAGGCCTCCAGTGACTCGACCACATTCGGGAAGAGCTTTGGGTCAACCGACCGCATGTCAAGTGCCACTGAGTCGGTGCCTGAGTCGATCATCCTCTGGTGGATCGCTATTGCGACCTCGTCGCGCGGGGCGAGTTCGTCAACGAATCGCTGGCCATCGGCGTCGACAAGAGTTGCCCCTTCACCACGAATTGCCTCGGTGATCAGCATTCCATCGCGGTCGCTCCCGTCGGCCAATGCGGTCGGGTGGAACTGAACCATCTCCAAGTCCGCGAGTGTGGCACCGGCTGCGTGGGCAACGACCATGCCGCGTCCAACGGTTCCAAGCGGATTGCTAGTCCTCATCCACATCGCAGCTGCCCCACCGGTAGCGAGGATGACCGCCCGTGACTCAATCCGCTCACCATTGGCGAGATGGACCCCGCGGCACGCATGCCCGTCTGAGAGCAGAGCATCAACTCTTGTGCCTTCAAGGACAGTGATCAGATGCGATTCCGCTGCCCGGGCAGACAAGGCCCGGGTAATACGCCGGCCGGTTGCAGCACCGCCAGCGTGGACGATCCTGCGCCGGCTGTGGCCACCCTCAAGCCCTAGAGCAGGCCTTCCGTGGCGGTCCCGGTCCCACGCCACGCCGAGAGAAGTTAGGTCGCGCAGGACGAGGTTGGCCTCAGCGCAGAGCACTCGGGCAGACGCGATCCGGCCAGCTCCCCGGCCTGCCTTAAGTGTGTCGTCGAGGTGAATCGCCGGGCTGTCGTCGGCTGCAAGAGCTACCGAGAGGCCGCCTTGAGCCCAGAAGCTGGCCGATTCAGCAAGCGGCATGGCGCTAATCAGAGTCACCGTCGCCCCAGCATCAGCAGCAGTCAGGGCTGCGTAGAGCCCTGCGGCACCGGCGCCAACGACGATCAGGTCGCTACGGGCGGGGGAAGACATACCTCAACGCTACTCGCCATTGGGCTAGGGCGTGCGCTCTGGCGCGGACACACTCAGCTTGATGCGAGTGCATTCCGCCAGGCTGCGACTACAGCTGCGGCGCATGAGTCCGACGACCAGCGGCTTGCGGATGCAGCTCCGCCAACGGTATGCGGGAGGCTCGAAAGTCGCTTTGCCTCCGAGATCCAACTTGATTCGTCCCAGTCGAGGGCGCTGGCGCCTTCTACGCCGACAAGGGCATCGGCAGCGATCCCGTTGTTGGTCGTGAGCACTGGTGTCTCGCAAGCAAGCGATTCCAGTAGAGCGAGGCCAAAGCCCTCGCGGTCGGACGGGATTAGGACTAGGTCTGCGGAGTTGAGCCACTTGGCGACCTGGTCCGGAGGCGTCTTGCCCAGTGTTAGAAGCTTGGCCCCATTGGCTGCTGCGACGGTGCGCGCCCTGTCAGCACGCTTCTCGGGGCGGTCAGGGTTGCTTGGGAGCAGAAAGATCAGGTCGTTGGCTGAGAGGCCAAGCTCCGTGCGAGCGACCATCTTGTCCGACGGCTGGAAGCGGTCAAGGGCGACACCGCAGGGGAGGACCGAGATCTTTCCGCGTGTCCTGTCCGATGGGACAGAGGCGGCCAATTCGGCTGATGCGGCCGCTGGCAAGTTGATGAAGCGGAGTGCCGCGAGGGAAATCTTCCGGCTTCGAGGGTGAGCAAGGTCAGTCCCATGGAATGTCACAGCTCTGACCTTCGCTTTTGCAGCTAGAGCAACCCATGCGGAAAGACCGAAGTGAGCGTGGACAACGTCGTAGGTGGTTCCTCTCCGGCGGGCCAGCGCAACTGCGGCCTTTAGATACGCGATCGGGCTGCCGCCGCGGAAATGAAAGACGTCAACATCCTCGCCGGCTCGACGCAGGGCATCAACCTGATCGGAGACAAAGATTCCATGCGCTGGAAGCTCCGCAGTGGGCCACATGTTGGTTACGACTAGTGCTTTCAAACCTCTCCGAGCCTACCCCCGCAAAAGTCGATTGGGGAAGGGTGCAGCACTTTGTCCTCCGGATTGGCGCAATTAGGGCGAGACATTTGCGGCTTTGCTTGCGAGCCTCGCTTAGTGGCCTGACTCTGCAGGTCACTGACTCAGTTCAAGAAAAGGGGAGGCGATGATCTACTCAGTTTCAGCAAGGACACATCTAATTGGAGTCCGGGCATGGCAGCGGATAGCAGGACGCTTGAGGGAGGAACGGGGTCAAGGGACAGTCGAATATGTGGCCTTGATCCTTTTGGTCGGCGCTGTTCTCGCTGGCGTGGTGGCCGCGACGAAGGGCAAGCAGTTTGGGGCCAGTGGTATTGCCGAGGCGATTGTGAAGCAGATGAAGAAGGCGCTGGACACCGTGCAGTGAGGCCTCAGATCTGCCGGTTCGGTCAGACTGCCCCCTGATGGGAGCAACGCCCAATATCGATCAACCGATCGCCGTCTTTGACTCAGGAGTTGGCGGTCTGACCGTGCTTCACGAGCTCCTCGTCAGCTTGCCCGGGGAGGACTACATCTACCTCGGTGACACTGCTCGGTTCCCTTACGGAAGTCGAAGCACCGACGAACTCAGAACATTCGCTGCTGAGATCGCTGCCCAGATGCTGTCGCGCGGGACAAAGCTCCTGGTTATCGCTTGCAATTCAGCGACAGCTGCAGCGCTGGCTGATCTACGTGCCCGCCTGGTCGCTGCAGGGTCTGAGGTTGGAGTAATTGGAGTTATTGAGCCTGAGTCAGTTCTTGCTGCCGCTGCCACGCGCAATGGACGGATTGGCCTGCTGGCCACGACAGCAACGGTTGAAAGCGGTGCCTATGAGCGAGCCGTCTCACTTGCTGATCCCCACACCAAAGTTGTGTCGGTTGCATGTCCCGACCTTGCACCTGTAATTCAGGAAGGTTCGGCGCTCGATGATCAAGTGGTCTCGATGGTGCGGGGCTATTGCGAGCCGCTGAAGGCGGCTGAGGTTGACACAGTCGTTCTTGGCTGCACTCACTACCCACTTGTCCGCCCACTACTTCAACGGACCTTGGGTCCCGATGTGAGGATCATCACCTCGGGTGATGCCGTCGCTCGCCGGGTCGAGCACGCTCTCTCAATAGCTGGACTGCTCCGTCCCAAGGGCGGGCCTGAAGGAACCTATGAATTCACATGTACCGGTGACTCGGAAGCCTTCCGGGAGGTAGGTGAGCGCTTCCTCCAGCTTCCGCTGGGTAAGGTCGCCACAACCAACCTCGACTGCGGAGACTTGACCTGACATGAGCGGACCACGAAACGACGGACGTAACCCAGACCAACTGCGCCCAGTGACTATCGAGCCGGGCTTTGTGGGAACAGCTGCTGGGTCAGCCTTGATCACCTGCGGTGGGACTCGAGTTATCTGCACAGCGTCAATTGAGGAAAAAGTTCCGCGCTGGATGTTCGGATCAGGCAGGGGCTGGGTAACTGCTGAGTACGGAATGCTTCCCGCGTCAACTGGTGATCGCAAGAAGCGCGACAAGGGCAAGCAGGATGGTCGCGGCATTGAGATTCAGAGGCTGATTGGCCGTGCTCTCCGCTCGGTGGTCGACCTCGACAAGCTCGGCGAGCGAAGCATCTGGATTGACTGCGATGTCCTCGAGGCCGACGGCGGTACGCGATGCGCGTCAATCACCGGTGGGCACGTTGCTCTAGAGCTGGCTCTCAAGGGCCTGCGTGAGAGCGGCGAGCTCGATGTCGATCCGATCACCGACGGTGGCGTCGCAGCTGTGTCCTGCGGGATCGTCGATGGAGTTCCACTCCTTGACTTGGATTATTCAGAGGACTCAACCGCTGAGGTTGATGCGAATGTCGTTATGACGGGTGCTGGCGGCCTTGTTGAGGTTCAAGCCACGAGTGAGCGGATGCCGCTCTCACGTGCCCACCTTGACGACCTCCTTGAGCTCGGGGCGACTGGTATCGACGAGCTCCTCAAGGCCCAGGCTGCTGCAATCGGCAAGTGACGCAGCGAAAGCTCGTTCTAGCCACGCGTAACGACCATAAGGTCAGGGAGTTCCAGCGGCTTCTTCCGGGAGTTGAACTTGTTGGGCTTCCGGACGGGGTTGAGCTGCCCCCTGAGGATGGCGATACTTACGCTGCGAACTCGCTAGGTAAGGCCCGTGCGGCTGCTGCTGCGACGGGGATGGACTCAATCGCTGACGACTCTGGAATTGAGGCCGCTGATCTCGGAGGAAAGCCAGGGATTTACTCAGCGAGGTTTGCGGGTGAGGACGCCACGGACGAGGAGAATCTCGCCCTCCTAGAGGCCCAAGTGCGCCCCGGCGGAGTACTTGAGTACGTCTGCGCAATTGCGTTTGTTGGTGCCGATGGAACGGAAGATGTGCTCGAATCGCGGTGCAAAGGCCGAATGGCCGCCCAACGCTCTGGTAACAGAGGATTTGGTTATGACCCGGTCTTTGTTCCCGACGAGGGGGACGGGGTTATGACGATGGCTGACCTAGCTGATGATCAGAAGGATCGGATCAGCCACCGGGGACTTGCTGCATCGCTCCTTCGCGAGTACCTCTCAAAGTAAGCCCTGAATCCCCTTTAAAATCAGGAGATTCGTCAGGAATCGTCGTGCGGTGACTCGCCGAAGATGTTGACGGATGCCGCCAAACCAACCGCGACACCGATCCAGCCGTAGCCCTGATAGCCGCTGATAAAGAGGATCGCCGCAGTCGCCGCGGAGGCTAAAACTGCGAACAACCAGGCTGCTCGTTCAAGGGTCATGAAGACAATTCTGTCCGTATGTCCGGCGTTTTGGCGTTAGGTCGTCCGGAACCGTTGTTAGAAAACGCCACTGACCACGACCTCCAAGGAGGAGCAGGTGAATAAGCCAGAGTTCATTGATGCTGTTGCAGCTGAGGCCGGACTGTCCAAGAAGGACGCCGGTGACGCCGTTGACGCATTCATCTCAGTAGTTGAGAGCACACTTAAGTCGGGTGGAGAAGTTAACTTCACCGGTTTCGGCAAGTTCTCAGTAACAAAGACAGCAGCCCGTCAGGGTCGCAACCCAGCAACGGGCGCGACGATCCAGATCCCTGCTGGCACCCGCCCGAAGTTCTCGGCAGGCGCAGGCCTCAAGAAGGCTGTCAAGTAGCAACCGAGCCTCACGGCTTAGGTACTGAAGGGGGCGGTCCGATGTCAACCGGCGTCGGTGCCGCTATCCCTTTCGGTGATGTTCTCTCAGCGGCTGTTGAATCAAGCCGCTCCCAGATACTCCTAGGGCTTGACCCTGACCCAGCCAATCTCTGGCCGGAATCTGCTGCGGCGGGCGACTCAGCCTCGGGTAGCCCAGCGGAAAAGGCTGCGGTCGCAGTGGCTGACCATTGCAGGCGGGTCATCGACGCAACTGCTGCGAGCTGCTTCGGAGTGAAACTTCAATTGGCCAGCTTTGAACGGCTTGGTGCGCCAGGCCGGGTTGCACTAGGCGAAGCTGTCGCCTACGCCCATTCGGCCGAGCTTCTCGTTCTCGCAGACGGGAAGCGGGGCGACATTGGTATTTCAGCTACTTCTTACGCTGCCTCTCTCCTTGGAACAACTGACACCCCGTGGGGGGAAGTTCCCGGCCTTGAGGCAGACGCGGTCACCGTCAACCCGCTGCTTGGCGCTGAAACGGTTCTGCCGTTCATCGAAACAGCACGGGAAAGGGGACGGGGAGTCTTCATGCTTGCCCGAACCTCAAACCCGGGTGCAGCAGACATTCAGGATCGGCAGCTCCTCGAAGGGGAGACTGTCAGCGACTCGCTCGCTGAGATGGTCGGCGTGCTGGGTGTTGCTGGTAGCTCGGGGATTGCTGATGTTGGTGCTGTTGTCGGTGCGACGGTTCCAGGGCACCTTGAGAAGTTGCGGTCTCGCATGCCACAGGCTCCAATCCTGCTCCCCGGTGTTGGGGCACAAGGCGGGAAGGTGGAAGACCTTGCACCAGCGTGGAAGCCCGGCCGTGCAGGAGGGCTCGTAACTGTTTCCCGCTCGATTGTCGGCGCGGTGAAGGACCGTGGTGGCTCACACTCCGAAGCTGCAGCAGCTGCAGCTGAGGAGCTCAGAGAGACCGCTTGGTCTCTTTCTGCTTGATCTGGCCTGCCTCAAAAGGTCCGCATTTGCGGCCTTGCGTCAAATCTGTTCGCTAGTTGAGGTTGCAACGGCTACCCTTGCTGGCGGGCCCATTGGGAGACGGGTCCATGCAAGGCGAATGCCCTTGCCCCGATTACACCGATGATCATCACCGTCACTCTTAACTCCGCTATCGATAAGACCCTTGAGGTCCCAGGCCTTGAGCCGGGTCGCCGTCACCGCACGGTGGATGCCGCGACCCTTCCCGGGGGTAAGGGAGTCAATGTGGCTCGAGTCCTAAAGGCACTAGGTCAGCCAGTAATCGCAACCGGGTTTGCTGGCGGGCACGCAGGGTCGCGCGTAATCGAGGCCCTGACAGAGGAATCAGTCCTCAATGACTTTGTGCGGATCGCCGACGAGTCGCGAACCAACACTGCTGTACTCGATCCAACGACCGGTGAAGTAACCGAGATCAATGAGCGTGGCCCCGTCGTAAGCGAGGCCGAGTTTGAAGAGTTCCTTGAGAAGCTTCGCTATCTCGCGAGGGGTGCGACCACATGTGTTCTTGCCGGCAGCTTGCCGCTTGGTGTGCCGGTTGATGCCTATGCGCAGATGATCAGAGAGCTGAAGAAGCTCGGTGTCGAATCGGTTGTTGACACCGAAGGTGAGCCGCTGCACCTCGCCGTCCGAGCAGAGCCTTCCGTCGTAACACCAAACCTCGTTGAGGCAGAGGGGATCGTCGGTTACGAGTTCAGCGAGGATCAGGATGCAGCAGCGGCTGTATGCGAGATTGTCAAGCTTGGCCCCACTGAGGCAGTGGTGACGACACCGAATGGTTGTGTGGCGCGCCTGCTCGATGAGGGCCAGCCGAGACTGATCAAGGCAACTGTTACTGAGCAGGAAGTCAGGTCTGCCACCGGGTCAGGCGACGCGTTCCTCGCGGGGTTTGTCGCAGCGCGCTATTCCGGCTCCAGTCCGCTGGACTGCATCCGCCGCGCCGTGGCAGCGGGCGCCGAGTCAACTCAGCACTTCGGAGCGGGAATAGTTGACCCCACGGCTGTGAACCAAATGCTGGACGAGGTTGAGGTCACGGACATCCAAGTCCCGGCCAACGTCTAGCTCAGAAGTTCCCAACCTGCGGGAAAACTTGGGATTGCCCTCCGCGGCCGCTGCTACTGTCGCTCACACCTCATGGTTGCCGCCCCGAGGAACACTTAAAACCCGCCCGTCCCCAAGGAGGTCCAAGCCCGTGGACATAGAGATTGGCCGAGGCAAGAAGGCCCGCCGCGCCTATGGATTTGATGATGTAGCAATCGTCCCGTCACGTCGTACGCGTGACCCTGACGATGTGGATATCTCTTGGACGCTTGGTCCATACAGGTTTGAGCTGCCGCTCTTGGCATCC
>CALJKH010000033.1 GCA_937973575.1 uncultured Solirubrobacterales bacterium
GGCCAGAAGAAGGGATTCCGTGCTGCGACAGCCTTCTACAAGACGCTTACGAGCAAAGCGGACCTCCGATTCCGGGCTGTGCCATGGGCGCACGGGGCAGAGCCAGCTCCATTCAACTTCGACTACTCATACAACTATCTGCCATCGGCATATGAGCGCCCGGGGCCAGTTATCTCCGTCTACAAACTGAAGGGCAGAGGCTGCGGGCCTTGACCGCGGGGCTAATTAGTACTTAGACTGGGTTTATGGGCACAAGCTCCAAACCACCAGGGCGCTGGCGCCGCGGCTGGTACCTGACGAAGGCAAGCTGGACGCTCCTTCGCAGCCACAAGTCGCTAATCGCCTTCCCGATCCTCGGGACAGTGTTCGCAGTCATCGCGGCACTGCTTATCTTCGCTCCTGGAATTGCGATCTACGCAGCTGACCAGAAGGCAAGCTGGGCGATGATTCCGTTTGGCCTGCTCGCCGCCTACGCCGCCACCTTCTTCGCGATCTTCTTCTCAGTAGCTCTCGCCTCATGCACGGCGAAGGCAATTGACGGCCAGCCGGTGACTGTCGGCTCGGGCATCGCTGATGCTCGAGCAAGGGTTGGCGTTATCGCGGGATGGGCGCTGGTTCAACTCACCGTCGGCCTACTCCTCAATGCGATTCAGTCGTTCCTCAACGACAAGGGCGGTGGCGCGCTCGTCGCGGGCTTGGTTCGCGGACTGGCTGGCTTCGCCTGGGCTCTCGCAACGTTCTTTGTGATCCCAGTGATTGCGCTTGAAGGGCTGACCCCAAAGGCTGCAGTCAAGAAGTCGATCGGAGTAATCAAGGAGCGATGGGGTGAAAGCGTTGTTGGCAACGCAGCGGTTGGCATCATCGGACTGCCGTTCATTCTGCTCTCCATGCTGTCCTTCGCCGGGATGATCGGAGTCCATAAGAGCTCACTGGCGGCGGCAATCGCCTTCGCAGCCATCGGGGCGGTTCTCTTCTTCATCGGCATGCTGCTGACAAGCTCTCTGCAGGCTGTCTTCCGAGTAGTGCTGTTCCGTTATGCCCAAGACGGCAGCGTGCCGGCGGGCTGGGATGAGTCAGCCTTGGCAGCTGCCTTCCGCCCTAAGCGCTCGGGTAATCCGCTTACCCGCTAGACGCCAGTTACAGCAGTAACTCGGCCCGACTTAACTGCTGCGACGAGGCGCTCGTAGTCCTCTTCGTTGGAGTCAGCGTAAGCCGCCGAGTAGGCGACGATCGCGTCGGCGAAGGCATCACCGTTGCCGACATAACCGCTGATCACTGCTGCGTCGCCCGCGCGCGCATGTGCCCGGGCGAGGGTCGCACCGCAAAGCTCTGCATAGCCGGCAAGTCGCTGGCCGTCCATTGTCGCCACGTCAGCTGAACCCTTCATGTCCCTCAGCTGGCGCACGTAATAGTCAAGTCGGCGTGGGCCGGTGCCAGTGATCCAACCAAGGAACGAATCGCTTGCAGCCTGCATCAGTCGCTGGCCGTGAACAACGCGCTCGCCATGGTTCGCGTAAACGCTCGCTCCGGCGTAGGGCTCCAAGACTGATTGCTGGGCCTCCTTGAGCTGGAGGAACAGTGGGTCATCGTCGCGGTCGCCCATCAGCAACATCATGAAAGCCTCAGTGCCAACAGAGCCAACGCCAACTACCTTGCGCGCGAAATCCTCAAGGTGGTAGCGCTCAAGGAGCGTCCGGCGGTCAGGCTGCAGGTTCGCAGCGTAATCCTTAAGCGCTTGACCAACGATGCCCGGAGCTTGCTGGTGTGTCTCGCCTGAGAACCGAACGATCGTCGGCGGCTCTTCGCGGATCCTGAATACTCCCTTGCCTTCCTCCTCGGTAAATCGTGCAAGAGCGCCGACTCCCGTTTTGCGCTTCGCCTTGTTGATTTCCTTCTGCGTCTGCTTGGCTGCTGAGCGGCGGCCGTCTTGCGCAACCAATGCCTCAATGTGGTCGAGGTCAATTCGCGTGTACCAAGTGTCGAGGAATCGGAGGCCAGCAAACATTGCGACCGACTGCTGGTAAGCCCGGACTGACGCGCGCACCGCATCGGCAGCCTCAATGCTTGAGAGCTTGTTGTCGCGGGCGGCAACTTCAATGCTTGCGGCGAGTCGCTTCAAGTCCCAATCGAACGGGGCGGGAAGAGTCTCGTCAAAGTCGTTTAGGTCAAAGATCAACCGGCGGTCAGGCGCTGCAAAGGCGCCGAAGTTGACTAGGTGGGCGTCACCACAACACTGGACTCGGATCCGCGTCGTTGCTGAGTGAGCCAGGTCCCAAGCCATGATCGCCGCCCCTCCGCGGAAGAAGGCAAACGGCGACTCAAGCATCCGCCCGTAGCGAATCGGAACGAGGTCGGGGACCCTGATTGCTGCCTGCTCTTCGAGGATGGCGATTGGGTCAGGCCGCTGCGTGTCGGGCTTCCACTTGCCGTGGGCGCTACGCGGCACGTCTTTGCGCAAATGCTTTCCGCGGGCGAGGCGATCACGCGTCGCTTGGGGAAAGTCTTTGGTCTCCGGGTCGTGGCTTTCTACCCCGCCCCAGTCGAAGAACCGGCGGGCGTCGTCGGCACCGAATCCTTCGGAAGCGCGTTTTTTCTGTGAGGCCATGTGCCGAGACTACCCGGCAATGGCGCTTTCGCTCAACGTCCGTGAAGGCCGAGGACGTAAATGCCTGTGCGGATAAGCATCTTCACGTCGCCCCAGAGCGACCAGTTGGTCACATAGAGGTAGTCGAGCGAGGCCATGTCGGTGATCGAAAATCGGGCCGCACTTCCCAGTTGCCAAGGTCCTGTCATGCCAGGCAGAACTGAGTAGCGGAACCTTGCCCAGCCGGAAAGAAGCATGTCTTCCTCTGGCACCAAGGGGCGCGGGCCGACGAGGCTCATGCTGCCCCCGATGACGTTGAACAGCTGGGGGAGTTCGTCAAGGCTCGTCCTACGCAGTACCCGGCCTACGCGCGTGAGGCGGGGGTCATCGGTGATCTTGAAGAGGCCATCTGATTCATTCAGCGTCGCCAAGTGGGTGCGCTTCGAGTGAGAGCCATCAGACATCGTGCGGAACTTGATCATCGTGAACTGGAATTCGTCCTTGCCCACGCGGCGCTGGCGGTAGAGCGCCGGCCCAGGGGATTCGAGGCGGATGGCAAGGGCGATAGCGGCCATAACCGGAAGGAACAAAATGGTCAGGACGAATCCGAGCGTGAGGTCTAAGAACCTCTTGGTTAGGGCTGATGAACCAGTAAGGCGAGGGCGATGCATCCCCAACATCGTCAGGCCGACCAAGTCGTCCAGAGCCAACGATGTACCTGCAACATCCTTGACCATCGGGACAACGCTTACCTTGATTCCCGAGCTGTTGATCGCTCGAGCAACCGACATATCCTCAGACTTTGAGGGTGCGACGATTACTCGCTCAACCAAAAGCTGGTCGGTCAATTCTTCAACCTCGAGTGCCTTAGCAAGCGCGCTCTCGGGATCCTCTGGGAATTCGATCTGGCCAACGACTTCAGCCCTGAAGGAGTGGGAGCGCTCAAACCTGACGGCTAGCTCGTCAGCCTTCGACTTCTCGCCGATCACAAGGCAGCGCTCGGGCGGAAGCCACTTGACGACCAATCTGCGGGTGATGCCACGGGCGAGGGTGATTAGAACTGTGATTCCGGCCAGCAGGGCAAGACGTTGATCGTGCCCGATATCGCCGCCGAAGATATGGGGCTTCGCCAGCCACGACATGCCAACGATTACTGCAGCGAGGAGCAGGATGCGGGGCATCTCGTCCAGGGTCGTGTGCCTGAGGCGAGTGTCGTCGTTGTCATAGAGGCCGAGCAGCTTCGAAGTCATTGGGACTACGAGGAGGTAACTCAGTACAAGTGGGTGGATCAGATCGCCAGTGCCAAAGGCTGAGACGACGAGCCAGATCATCAGCGCGGTGCATGTGAGGTCTGCGACCACGAGAGCACGACGGGTGAGGACGTCTCGCGCGTTAGCGCGGCGCTTACCTTCAGACCCTGGTGCGGCAGGGGGAGTCGATTCGGCGAAGGACTTCTCGCGACGGGCGTCTCTTACTTTGATGTTGTCGGTTGTGCTCATGGGTGCGGGGTGCTGATTTGATTACTGGCAAACGATTCTAGACATGCATTCCGAGCGATGCGCCAGTTCCCCGAGAGTTTCCCGAATGACGCCCCAGCTGGTGTCAGCTGGGCGGCCAGTTGGCTAGTTGCTGCGGCGACGAGCGCGAGAAACCGCAAATGCGACTGCGCCAATCAGTCCGCCGATTAGGGCGGCAGGAAGGACGGGGCCAAGGCCGCCATCGCCATCAACCGAAGTCACAAGAGCGGTTGTCATCGATGGCACATGTACTGCGAGAACTTGAGAGCCTGCGCGCCCGGCCGAGCGGCTGCTTGGTGGCACGGTGGATGCGGTGACACGGGCAAAACGCTGGCCGCCGCTAGCTTCAAGTTGTGCGACCTCCTGCTGGGAGAGTCCGCTCTGCGACCTGTCATTACCGGTGTTGAGGTTGCCAGTAGCTGTAGGCACCTGCTCGATGTATTGGTCAATCCAAGGGTCACCAGTGACAGCAGTTGACGCTTGAGCCGGGCCAGCAAATGCTGCCGAAGCGACTAGCGTGACCAGCAGTGGTGTGAGACTCTTGCGACGCATGGATGTCCACAGGATGACACAGCCAAGCAGCGAAGTCACGCAGCAACTGCAAAAGACTTCACCGCTGACCCGCGAACGGATCGTCGGGTTTGTCGTCGCGACCTTTGTCTTCGTTCTCGGATGGCGACATGGGGGTTACGAACTTCCAGTTACAGGCGAGATAGTGATCGTCGTTGCCTGGCTGACCCTGATCGGGGCAATCATTGGGGTAGTTCCCAGCGTCAAGCTTCGAGGGCCAAGGCTTTGGGCAGTCGTTTTCCTCGGCGCCTTCTTAGTCTGGGACTTGGCTTCAGTGTCGTGGTCCCACGCTTCGGGTCGCACCGTTGCCACGGCAGTGCAGATATGTGCTGTCTTAAGCGTCCTGTTGGCAGCATCGGTGACTGTCCGCCGGGAGGACCGGACAGCAGTGCTCGCCGGGGTGCTTACAGGGGTTGCATTACTGGCCGTGTTAGCAACTGGCTCACGGCTGCACCCGACGCTGTTCCCGGACACGGCGGCAGTTGGATCCTTAGGCAGGCTTCGACCACGCCTCTACTGGCCAGTGGGCTATTGGAACGCCCTCGCCTTCCTCGGTGCGATGGCCTTGCCGTTGGCACTTCACTTCGCTAGTGGCAGCCAGAAAGGCGTCTCCCGTGCAATCGCCGGGGCCTCGATCCCGCTTCTGGCGGTGACCATTCTGTTTGCGATCTCACGTGGGGGAGTCGCGCTAGCGGGCACAACAGTGCTCTTGGCATTCGCCCTCGGCCCAATTGACAGGCGGCGAATCGCAGGACTGCTCGCTGGGATCGCGACCTCAGGAGTTGTAATTGCGAGTGCTCTCAGCGGTAGCAAGTTGATGGATGGGCTCACAACCTCTGGGCCTGGCGTGCAGCAAGGCAAGACGACGATGCTCGTACTCATCGCTTGCTGCCTTGCCATGGCAACAGTCTGCGTTGCGCTCGACAAGATCCCCGCCGCTGGAGAACGCGCGCCGGTTCGCCCTTGGGTTCGCCTCGGCGTGGTCTTAGGTCTGGTCTTAGTTGCGGTCGCCGTGTTCTTTGGAGCTGGCGGTGGCCCGAAGTTGGACAAGGCATTCAACGACTTCAGAAGCCCGCGCCTTGCAGTTGACAGCGGGCGAGCTAACTCGGTGGACAGGCTTGCAGCGCAGAGCTCGAATGGCCGCTGGCAACTTTGGACTGGTGCGATTGACGCTGGCTCGGCCAAGCCGATCACCGGCACGGGCGGCGGCACCTTTGAGCTTTGGTGGACGCAACATCGCACCAACCATCTCAGCGTTCGTAACGCGCACTCCCTCTACTTGGAAGCTTGGTCAGACCTAGGGATCGTTGGGCTAATTCTGATGCTGGGCTTCATCGCTTCCCTCGCCTGGGGCTGTGCTGCGGGATTGCGCCGGGCTGGTCCGGACCTCGGTGCTGCAGCTGCTGGCACAGCGACTGTGTTCGCCTTTGCAGTCTCATCTGGAGTGGACTGGGGTTGGCAGGTAACAGTCCTACCGATAGTCGCAGTACTCGCTTTCGTGGCGGTCGCGGCACCGAGCGATGAGTCCCATGAGAGCCCGGGTGATCTGAGCCGGGCTGCACTAGGACTCGCTGCAGTGCTCTTCCTCGTTCTTGCCGTCCCGCCGACTGTGGCCAGCAACGCACTTGTTGAAAGTCGAGACTATGCAGCGAACGGGAAGTTCGTTAAGGCTGTCGGCGCTGCAAGGTCAGCCCGCCAATGGCAGCCATATTCGGCTGAGGCTTGGCTCCAAGAAGGTCTGGCTGAGGAGGCAAGGGGCAACATCCCGCAAGCGGTTGTGATGATCCATGGGGCAATCAAGCGTGAGCCGGGCGCATGGCAACCGTGGCTTGTCCTCGCCGGGTTGGATGCCAAGCAAGGGCATAACGCAGCAGCGCTGCGCGACTACCGCCGCGCTCGCGACCTAAACCCGACTTCGTCACTCTTCGAAGCAGCTAACTAAATCGGTTCGGGCGCGTCAGGCTCGCCATGGTCGAGTCCATGGGGGTGAGTGGTCGCTGCGATCAGCAGACCGCCAAGAGCGCCAAGAGCTCCAGCGACAAAAGCTCCGCCGTAGCTAGTCGTGGCCGCGACAACTCCGACGAGCGGGGAGCCAAGGGCAAGGCCGATGTCGAAGAACGCTGTGAAGGTACCCATGGCTGCGCCACGCTGCTCGGGGCGCGTGCCCGCCAAGACAAGAAGGGCAAGTGACGGGAACAGCATCGCGAACCCGGAGCCCATCACTGCCGAGCCAATCAAGACAACTGGCAACGAGTGTCCAGCGGCGAGGGTAAGAAGGCCAACTCCCTCGAGGCCCGCTGCGTACATGGCTGCTTTCCGCCCACCAAGGCGGTCAGGTAGATCACCGAACAGCAGACGGTTGACAACCACCGCTGCAGCGAAGACCGAGAACGCCATGGCCCCATGACCAATGCCCCGCTTGTCCAGCATCAGGACAAGGAATGAGGAAACTGCCGCGTAGCCAAGGTTGGCCGTCATCAGTGCAAGGCCAGGGCGAATCGATGCCTTCGGCAGGAGGCTCGACCAGCCGGTTGAGTAGGCCTGGTCCTCTGAGTGGTCCTTGCCGCTGCGTTCGTCGGGCATCCAGTAGACGGCGGCCAATGAGGCCAGCGACAGGGCGACGCACAATCCCCAGACTGCGTTGTACGAGCCGGTAGTAGTGAAGATCACCTCGCCGAGTACTGGGCCGATAGATACGCCGCCCCAGATAGCAAGGCCGTAGAGACCGATTACGCGGCCACGCTCCTCATCGTTGGCTCGATCGGCCATCCATGCCGCGCCTGAGGTGTAGACGACGCCTTCGCCCGCACCAAGAATTACTCGGGCAATCACAAGTCCAGCAACGCCCCAGGGGATTGCGTAGAGAGCGCCAGCGATTGCTGTGAACGCCGTCCCGACAATCATCACTGGCCGGCGACCGCGCCTGTCACCCCAACGCCCAGCGAGCGGCCGGATGATGATCGCCGCAAAGGCAAACGCCCCGATCACAAGGCCAACCGCGACATCGTTTCCGCCAATCGGGCCCTTCACATAGCGGGGCAGAACGGGGAGAGCCGCGCCGACGGCAAGCATGTTCAGGAGGGTCGCCGCAAAGACGGAACCTGAACCTGCTGGGAAGCTGGGCATCGTTGGGCGCTGCACTGATTGATGAGACTACGCTGGGGCGACCATTTGGGGCGAGCGCCTGCGAGCCGTCGCCAATGTCGCGGCGGCGCTACACTCCGCAGTCCCTGTCGTTCGGGATCCTGAAGTCTTAGGTCCACCCGAACGGCGCAAGCATGACCGGAAGAGACTAGAAACATGGCCCGCGGAGACGTTCGAATCGCTGTAACCCTCGCATGTGAGGACTGCAAGCGCCGCAACTACCAGACAAACAAGAGCAAGCGCAACAATCCTGACCGGATTGAAATGCGCAAGCACTGCCGCTGGTGCAAAAAGCACACGCAGCACAAGGAAACTCGCTGACTTGACCGACACGGTCGACACAGGCGAGGCTTTCGAAGAGCCAATCGACGAAGCTGCAGAGCAGCGTCATGCTGAGAAGCATGCTGCTCCGCGTTCCCGTTTTCGTCTCATCAACTTTTTCCGAGGCTCTTGGCGCGAACTTCAACGCGTTCAGTGGCCCGACCGTGCGCACGTCGCTCAGGCAACGGCCGTTGTCGGCGGCTTCGTTGCCATCGCAGGTGGCTTCCTCGGTCTCGCCGACTTTCTGTCCGCCCAGTTCATGGACCTGATCACCTGAGGACTTTTATGTATCGCTGGTACGTCATCAACACTTACTCCGGACATGAGAACAAGGTTCGCCAGAACCTTGACCATCGCCGCACCGCTCTTAAGCAGCAGCGCGCGATCCGTCGCATTGTCGTCCCAACCGAGACCGTCCAAGAAGTTAATAAGGACAACCAGAAGGTCGACGTTGAGAAGCGCACAATGCCCGCTTACGTTCTCGTAGAAATGAATATGACCGAGGATTCCTGGCAGCTCGTTAAGGGCACACCAGGAGTAATTGGCTTTGTCGGCG
>CALJKH010000034.1 GCA_937973575.1 uncultured Solirubrobacterales bacterium
TTAATTACAGGAGATACCGTGAAGACACGTTTCATCACTGCCCTTGTGACTGCATCTGCATCAGCAGCAGTGATGCTGCCAGCCGCAGCATCAGCAGCCACCCCACCCGAGGTCTATACGACCGTGAAGAGCTCAGTTAGCTCCGGTCCAAGCGACTGCAACAACTTGCGCGTGCTCAAGATCGGCAAGTCGAGCGCCAAGAACGTTCTGGTTCTGATTCCAGGCTTCCTCGGTGGCTCAGGTGACTTCCGTGTAATCGGCCGACGCCTCGCAACATCCTTCAAGAACCTCCAAGTCTGGGGAATTGACCGCCGTAGCCAGTGCCTTGAGGACCTCTACGGTTTCAGCAACGGAAACCCAACTGAGGCTCTTGGCTACTACTACTTCGGCAACACGCTGAATGGCCACAAGTTCGCCCCGCCAGCTGAGGGTGATGCCGGTGTTGAGGCTGCTCGCACCTGGGGCCTCAAGACAACCCTTGAGGACATTCGCTCAGTCGTCCTTTCCGCCAAGACTGGCGGCCGCAAGGTCATCCTTGGTGGCCACTCACTCGGTGGCTCTCTGACATCTGAGTACGCAACCTGGGACTTCAACGGAACACCCGGCTACCAGGATGTAGCTGGTCTCGTGCTGATTGACGGTGCTGCTCGCGGTGCCTTCGGTAGTGCGCCAGATGCGAACGCAATCGCTACATCAATCAGCGGGCTGTCATCAGGCCTTCCGTTCTCGACGATCCTTCCTGGCGCGCCGACTTATTACACCGGCGTACTTCCTGAGATGGCCGCGCTTTACGGCATCAAGCAGCCCAAGGCCAACAGCGCCCTACAAGGCCTCCTCAACAATGTTGGCTTTGGTGCCTTCACTCGGCCGCTCAGCGCAGGCAAGCTGAACAATGACGGTGGTCTTGGCTATGCGTTCGACCGCGACACCTCACCAGCCTCATTCGGCCTGTTCCACATGAACATGGGGTCACTCAAGGAGCCAGCATCGAGCAGCGGTGCAGCTGGCTGGCAAGACGGTGGTCTTACAGACATCAAGGACCTCAAGACTCTGTTCGGTGTTGAGCCGGGCAACTTCGTTGAGTGGTACTTCCCGAAGCGCCTTTCGATCGAGGTCGGTGCAGCAACCACGCTGAGCCGCAGCTCAATCACCGACGACCTCGGCCTTCGCCCATGGCACTGGGCCGATGTCACCACCCCGCTCTACGCATTTGAGACTGGTCTCACTTGCTCCGAGCGCCCAGCAATCGTTCCGGGCAATGCTGCCTCAGTAACGACGATGCTCGCTTGGGTCAACTCACACAAGACGACAGAGTGCGGCGTTCTCAACGGTGCCCGGTCGCTCAAGGTCGGTTCCAAGATCTCGAAGGCCACCTTCGTCTCTGATCACAACCAAGAGCACCTTGACCCGCTCGTCGCACGCGCTAAGGACAACAAGTTCCAGACAACGCTTGTGACGTTCCTCAAGTCGCTGAAGGTCAGCTAGGTCCTAATTGCAACTGCAGCTGTCCGACGGCCTACGGGTCGTCGGACGGTTCGCTAGGATCCCGTCCACGATGCGTAGCCGATCAAAGACATTCCTCA
>CALJKH010000035.1 GCA_937973575.1 uncultured Solirubrobacterales bacterium
GTCCGTGGGGCCAGCGCTCCGGCTGTTTGCGGATTCCCTTGATGCTGGCCTGACTATTCCTGCTGCCGCTTCGAGAGTTGGGGAGGGAACCGACTCAGCGGCTATAGCGCTGTCAGGTTTCTCACGTGACTGCTCGCGGGGCATGACGGTGACAGAGGGGCTATCGAGGCTGACGGCTGGCTCGAACGGCGACCTTTGGGCCTCAGCCGCTTTCACTATCGAGCTTCATTTCAGGCAAGGAGGTGATCTTGCTTCGGCCATCCGCCGTGTAGCGGAGGAGCTTGAGTCAAGAAGGCAGAGTCGGAATGCGGCTGCGGCAGCCACCTCTCAAGCCCGCTTCACTGCCAACCTTGTCTGCGCGATGCCATTGCTTGCGATGGCTGCTGCCACCGTGGTATTTCCAGGCCGCGTCGAGGCAGCACTCAGGAATCCGGCCTCCGTGATGCTGATGTCGTTAGGGCTTGTGCTTCAGGGAGGAAGTCTGTTGGCGATTCGCAGAATTACTGCTGAGGGGTAGGCGGCGATGAGCCTTTCGGAGTTAGCTATCGCCGCTTCGGTGTTGTTCGTATTGACGAGCGGTAGAAACGGCTCCAACGGGGCAGCTTTCACGCTCGCTTCCCTTGGCCGGAGGTCCAAGCCTCTTAGGAGAGATGCTGAGCCAGGTGTTGAGCAGTTTGCGGCCGACCTGTCACTCGCTCTAGCTGCTGGGTGCCGGCCGGTTGAGGCCCTCAGCCGCTGTTCGCGGCATAGACGAGGCGCTGTCGCGTTGCGCGGGCAGTTGGCTGTGGAGCGGATTAGCTTGGGCCTTGACCCGCTCTCAGCTCTTGGTGAGGGTCGGGACGCAGCAGCGAGCCAAGGTGAAGCGTCGCTCTACGTCGCACTCGCAGGTGAGCTGCAAAGTGGTCTAGCTGCAGCGCCCGCGGTTGCTGCCATAGCTAGAGCTGCTGCTCAAGGCGCACGAGTCCGAGAGTCGGAACGAGCGGCCAGGGCTGCCCCGCTCGTTCAGCTTGTCGTTGCCTTGGGCCTGGTCCCATCTGCGCTGCTGCTAGGGGCTGGGGTTGTTCTAGCCGGGCTTGGGAATGCGGGCTAGACCCTTCTTCCGGGAGGAATCTTGCAACGGGATTTGGGCGGTATTTAGATCCGCCCCACCAGAGAAAGCCCATGAAATATGGGCAAAGAGGAAATTTTGGACTCGTAACGACCGAAATGTGGGCGACCGGTGTGGCGTTGTGTTGCAAAGTGGGAGGAAGTGGGCTAGTCTCCGCCTTGCTGGATCGACAGCCGGGGCGTTGAAGTTCCTCCCACCTCAACGCCCCGGCACCAGCAGAGTCCAATCCCATGACCTTCTTAGGCACCTACGACCACACGCTTGACGCGAAGAACCGGCTTACAGTCCCGGTCAAGTTCCGCGGGCCACTTGGTGGGGGAGCGATCATCGCGAGGGGTATCGAGCCGTGCGTAAGCGTCTGGACGCCCGAGGGCTTCGAGTCGTGGAAGCAGGAGATGATTGACGCCTTCGGCAGCATGACTCCGAAGGCGCGGGCATTTAAGCGTGTGCTTGCTGCGAGTGCCTTTGAGACTGAACTTGATGCTGCTGGGCGAATCATGGTCCCAAGCAAGTTGATCGAGTACGCAGCCATCAGCCGTGAAGTAGCGGTAATCGGCAATGACGATGCGTTCGAGATCTGGGATCGGGACGCCTGGGGTGCATATGACGACTCAGTCTCCCCAACAATTCTTGAGCTGACGGATTCGATCGGTAGCAATGATTGAGATGGCCACCACCCACGTCCCCGTCCTTGCAGGAGAGGTAATTGAGCTCCTCGATCCTCGCCCAGGCGAGACCGTTGTCGATGCCACATTCGGGGCCGGGGGCCACGCCAGTCTCCTTGCTGATCGGATTGGTCCATCGGGCACATTGATCGCAATTGATCGCGACCCGGCAGCCGCGTCCAGATTCGCCGAATTTGCAGGAGAAGTGTCGTGTAACACCCGTTTTATTCGGTCCGCATTTGCAGAAGGACTTCAGGCCCTAGCTGGTGAAGGGGTAACTGCCGACGTCGAACTGCTGGACCTAGGCATGAGCTCCATGCAAATAGATACCCGTGAAAGAGGCTTTTCCTACGCATGTGATGTCCCTCTGGACATGCGCATGGACCCGACGGCAGAAACATCGGCTGCGGACCTTGTTGCGGAGTGGGACGAGCGTCGACTTGCTCGCACTTTCAAGGAATTCGGAGAGGAGCGGTTCTCGAGCGCAATCGCTCGCGAGATCGTCCGTAGCCGCGAGCGCGCACCGATCACGACCACAGGCGAGCTTGTCGGTTGCATCGAGCGCGCTGTCCCGACCCCAGCTCTCTTCGCTGGGGGACACCCGGCCAAGCGCACCTTCCAAGCTCTCAGAATCGCAGTGAACGACGAGCTCGGCCAGATTGATCAGGGCCTTCCCGCAGCTTGGGAGATCCTCAACCGAGGTGGCCGGATGGGCGTGATCTCCTTCCACTCACTGGAAGACCGCCGCTCGAAGCGCTTCTTCGCTGATCGTGCCCGCGGCTGCGTATGCCCTCCTGACCTTCCTGTCTGCGGCTGTGGGCGTAAGCCTCAGGCAGAGCTAATTACCCGTAGGTCAGTTGTGGCCACACCAGGTGAGGTTGAAGCAAACCCGCGTTCCAAGTCAGCAAGGCTTCGAGTCGCAAGGAAGGTCAGCTGATGACTCCTCCAGCAGCAACCGCAGCCGGACGGCTTCGCCCAAGCTCCTCGGTTGCTCCTGTCTACATTGACCCTGTAGTTCCGCCCGAAGTCGAGCCGGAGGTAATCCGTAACTCTTCGCCTAGCCGAATCCGCCCAGGTCGTATCGCAGGTGGGGCAGGAGTACTTCGGCCGAGAGAGCGCCGCATTTCGGGTCCAGCACGCAGCGTTCCGGCCGGGCGCCTAGTTGCGGATGAGGTCGCACTCCTTGAGAACGCAACGGCTCCGCGTCTAACTGCGACAGTGATCGACCGCATCGAGCTTCCGAGCATCAACTTCGGTGCGATCTTCCGCCGGCGCGCATTTGCTTTGCCAAACGCAACTTCTGTCGTTGACGCCGTCCGGACCGCCCCCGACCATCCAGTTACAAACTTCTTGGTTGCTAGCCGTGTCTGGATCGGCATGGTGGCAGCTTTGGCAGCAGGTCTTGTCTTTATTCAAGTGCAACTTCTTCACACAAACTCTGGCATCGGAACCAACGTTCAGCTCATTACTCAGCTGCAGCGTCAGAACGCAGACCTCAGAACCTCCGTTTCCGGGCTCTCTTCCGACCAGCGAATCGTCGCCGAGGCGCAGCGGATGGGCTTCGTTGAGCCGCCAGTTGGCTCAACTCGGTTTGTCAACTTCCACAGGGGGGATGCGGACAAGGCTCTCTCAGTCTTCGCAACGCAGGTCACTGCAGGCGGTATGACTGACGCGGCAGCTAGCCAGACCTCCTCGACTGCTGACTCGACCGGCAGCGACTCAAACGGCGGAGCTTCCGTCAACTCAGACTCTTCCCAGGTAGCCGACAGCTCTCAGGGTCAGACGCAGCAGTCAGACAGCGGTGCCAGCACTCAGACCGGTAGCACCAACACAGGTGGGGCTACCGCCGCAGCAGACGGCGGGTCCTCCCCGCAAAGCGGCTAGCGGGTGGCAGGCCGAAGCCGCAGCAGCTTCAAAATTCGTTCCCAGCGCCTGAAGTTTGCGCTGGGCCTCCTAATCGTCCTTGCAGGTGTTCGGGCTGCAGATGTTGCAATCGTTCAGGCATCAAGCCTTAGAGCCGACGCCGCCCGACAGCAGTCCACGACTGCAGTTGTGCCAGCTCCTCGCGGAGATATAACTGACCGCCATGGAGTAGAGCTCGCTGTATCGGAGCCCGCCTACAACATTTCGGTTGACCCGATGTTGATCAAGAACCCTGACGCTCTTGCCAACAAGCTTGCCCCATTGCTTGGCTCCTCACCTGCTGAGGTGCTTCCCAAGCTCTCGGATCGAACGAAGGGCTTTGAGTGGCTCGCCAAGCGAGTACCGGCAGATCAGGCCGACCGGATTCGAGCGCTCCGGATCGATGGAGTTGACTTTGAGAAGACGATGCGGCGTGCCTATCCTCGCGGCGAGCAGGCAGGTCAGCTGATCGGTTCGGTTCGAGACGACGGCACGGGAGGCTCCGGGCTTGAGTACGCGTGGGATTCAGTCCTCCATGGCAAGGACGGCAAACGAACCACGCTCTCCGACGCTCGCGGAAAGCCACTCGCCGTGGAGGAACTCCAGAAGACTGTTTCAGGACGGCAGCTCTCGCTTACGATCGACGCAGCCGTTCAGGATGAGGTTGAGCGAGTCTTGGCTGGAGTAGGGAAGACCTTCCAGCCAAAGGGTGCGACAGCGATCGTGATGGACCCGAACAAGGGAGAGATCATCGCTCTCGCCAACTGGCCCGCAGTCAATGCCAACACGATCAGTTCGGCAAATCCATACGCCCAGATGAACCGCGCCAGTGGCTTCACCTACGAGCCAGGTTCAACCTTTAAGAGCGTCACGATTGCCTCAGCTCTCTCGGAACACAAGGTAACTCCCGACACCGTCTTCGATCTGCCGGTTGAGCTTCAGGTCGGCGACAAGACGATTCACGATTCGCACGACCGCGGCCCGGAGTCGCTCAGCGTCTCCAACATTCTCGCTCAGTCCAGCAACGTCGGTGCAGCGATGATCGGTACTCGCCTTGGCCGGGTCGGACTTGACCACTGGATGCGCAAATTCGGCTTTGGCACGCCAACCCATTCCGGTTTCCCTGGGGAGGAACAGGGGATCGTTATTCCGGTTTCCAAGTACTCCGCAGCCACAGTAGGTAACGAGTCGATGGGCCAGGGCCTATCGGTAACTCCGTTACAGATGGTGCAGGCCTACTCGGCGATTGCCAACGGCGGGCTTCTTCGTAGTCCGCGAATTGTCCGGACAATTGACGGGAAGCCTGCTCCTCAGCGTCCGGCCCACCGAGTCATTACTCCCACAGTTGCCGCTCAGGTACGAAAGATGCTCAGGGGAGTGCTTGCCGAAGGCGGCACCGCATCTGGCGCAGAGATTCCCGGGTTCGATCTAGCTGGCAAGACGGGTACAGCGCAGAAGGTCGACCCTCAGACCGGCACCTACTCGCTTTCGAAGTACATCGCCTCGTTCATCGGCTTCGCCCCGGCTCACTCTCCCAAGCTCTTGGCGGCTGTGGTGGTGGATGAACCAAGTGGCGATATCTACGGCGGGTCAGTTGCGGCTCCGGCGTTCTCCCGCATCATGGCGTTCTCGCTGCCGTATCTCGGGATCTCGCCCCGCTGAGGCTGGCGATGAAGCTCGGGCAGATCCTTAGTGGGGTTGAGACGGGCTACGACACACTCGAGGTGTCAGCTCTTGCCTTAGATGACCGTGAAGTGAGCGCTGGCTCACTCTTCTTCTGCGTTACTGGATTCAGCCGTGACGGCCACGACTTCGCCCAGTCTGCGGTTGACAGAGGCGCTGTCGCCCTCGTGGTTGAACGCAAGCTCGACATTGATGTTCCTCAAGTCGTCGTGGACTCAGTTCGTCACCGAATGGGGTCGGCTGCAGATCAGTTCTTCGGCGAGCCATCGTCGGAGCTGAAGGTCATCGGTGTTACGGGGACTAACGGAAAGACGACCAGCGCCTACTTGGTCGCGCACTTGCTCACTTCCGCCGGGATTGATTGTGGGCTGATTGGAACCGTTGAGACGATCGTCGCCGGTCAGCGGGTGGAGGCTGTTCGTACGACGCCTGAGGCAATCGGGCTCCAGAGCCTGTTCCGCCGGATGCTGGACGGCGGCGATCAGGCAGCGGCTATCGAGGTGTCATCGCATGCTCTGGATCTCGGACGAGTTGACGGGACGCGGTTCGCAGCATCGATCTTCACCAACCTCACTCAGGATCACCTCGACTGGCACGGATCGATGGAGGATTACTGGGCGTCCAAGCGCCGACTGTTCACGGACCTCCCATGTGGAGTCCCAATCGTCAATATCGACGATTCGCACGGGAGGGCTCTGGTCACTGACCTTTCCAGCTCAATCTCAGTCGGTCTCGGTGAAGGTGCCGACTGGCGCGCCACGAGCCTCACGACTGATCTCGGCGGCGCCACCTTCGAGCTTGTATCGCCACTTGGGGTCGCGTCGGTCAGGACCCGACTCCCCGGCAAGTTCAATGTCGTCAACTCACTAGGCGCTGCCGCGGCAGCTTCGGTCCTGGGAGTTGAGCTCGACGCAATCGTTGCTGGGCTCGAGAGTGCGCCAGGTGTACCCGGCCGGTTTGAGCCGGTCGAACTTGGCCAGCCTTTCGCTGTTCTCGTCGATTACGCCCACACCCCTGACTCGCTTGAAAATGTTCTTCGCGCTGCCCGCAACATTGCCGGCGGTCGAGTCCTCTGTGTCGTCGGCTGCGGGGGCGACAGGGATGCCTCGAAGCGTCCTCTAATGGGGGGAATTGCCTCAGAGCTTGCTGACTTTGCCGTGCTCACATCAGACAACCCAAGGTCAGAAGACCCTGAGGAGATTCTCCGACAGGTTGCCGCAGGTGCGACGGGTGAAGTTGAGGTCTGTGTTGACCGTCGCGATGCCATCCAGATGGCCCTAAATGAGGCCAGCGAGGGTGATGTGGTCCTGATCGCGGGCAAGGGCCATGAGCAAGGACAGGAATTTGCTGATGGGCTGAAGGTTCCCTTCGACGACCGGGTGGTGGCCCTCGAGTTGCTCGGCGAGGCAGGGTGGGCACTGTGACCAGCGTCTGGACCATTGAGTCGGTAGCCGAGGTTGTTCGCGGTGACGTTGTCGGTGACTCAAGCAGATCTGTCGGTGGCTTCAAGAGCGACACTGGCGAGGTTCAAGCGGGAGACCTTTTCATCGGGGTCCCCGGCCAGCGGGTTGACGGAGGGACATTCGCAACAGACGCGGCCGCTGCTGGAGCGGCTGGTGCCCTCGTGAGCAGAAGCGCGTTTGCCTCCATCAAGGATTCTCAGTCGCTGCCTCCGTTGATCGTGTGCGACGACCCTGTCGCCGCCTTAGGTGAACTCGCAAAGAGTGCCCGAGCTCAGTTGACCTGCCCCGTCATCGGCATCACAGGTTCGACAGGGAAGACCTCGACAAAAGACATCCTTGGAGCAATTCTTGGGGCTCAAGGCAAGACGTTCACCACGGCTGGTAATCGAAACACTGAGATCGGCATGCCGCTCGAACTGCTGAAGGTCGACAACGACACGACGGCCGTCGTGCTTGAGATGGCGATGCGTGCGGAGGGGGAGATTGCGGAGCTTGTTTCGATCGCAGAGCCTGACGCTGGCTTGATCGTGAACATCGGGCCTGTTCACCTAGAAACTCTTGGTTCGATTGAACGGGTAGCCGCTGCCAAGAGTGAACTCATCACTGGCCTCGCTGCAGGGAAGGTTGGTGTTACGCCGGCCGGGGATGCGCTCCTCGAGCCTTACCTGCGGGATGACCTTGACAGCATCACCTTCGGTCCCACCGGTGACTGCCGCCTACTGGCTGCAGAAGGTCGTCACCTAACAATTGAATTCAGGGGAGAGCAGCGCAGCATCGAGGTCGACTTTGACCAGCCCCACAACAGGCTCAATCTCCTTGCTGCTGCTGGCGTCGCACTCGGTCTTGGCTTCAGCCTGCCTGATCGGCTTTCGGTCGAGTTCTCCGGCCTTCGTGGGGAACGAAAGGCATTTGAGAAGGGAGTGGTTGTCATCGACGACTGCTACAACGCAAACCCAATGTCTATGCGTGCCGCGCTCGCCGATCTGGCCGGAGAGTCGGAGCGCCGGGGAGGGCGCAAGGTTGCCGTACTTGGCGACATGCTCGAACTCGGCTCCGACAGCCCAGCCCTTCATCGCCAACTTGGCGCCGATGCCTCTTCCGCTGACGTCGACCTGCTGATCACCGTTGGGAGCCACGCCGCTCTCGCTGTGTCGGAGTTCGCCGGCGAATCTGTCGTAGCGGCCGACGCTAATCAGGCCGCGGAGATTCTTCACGACAAACTTGAGACCGGCGACACCGTCCTGGTCAAGGCATCACGAGGAGTCGGGCTTGAGGTTGTTGCGCAGTCTCTAGCAGGGCAGGAGGGCTAGCGATGGGAAGCATCGTCATCGCAGGAACGGCGTCGATGCTGATCTGCCTCTTTCTTTCACCAAAGTTCATCCAGTTCCTGAGGACTCGCGAGTTTGGCCAGAACATCCGCGAGGACGGCCCAGAAGGGCATCACTCCAAAGCAGGGACTCCAACGATGGGTGGGATCATCATCTTTGCATCGGTGTCGATCCCGTTCCTGATTCTGACCAACGGTGGCTGGGAAGAGATGGGTGTCTTCGGCACAGCAATCGCCTGCGCTCTAGTTGGTTTCGCTGACGACTACACGAAGATCGTGCGGCAACGTTCGTTGGGTCTCCGCGCGCGGACAAAGCTTGGCGCGACAGTGCTGATCTCTGTCGGACTCTGGTGGGTTGCCACCAAAAAGGTTGGACTACCCAGCAGTGTCAGGCTCAACTTCATTGACGCCCAAGTTGATCTTGGCTGGCTATACCCCGTCTTTATTTACCTGGTGGTTGCAGGCTCAACGAGCGCTGTAAACCTCACGGATGGGCTTGACGGACTCGCTGCCGGGTGTTGCGCGATCGTGTTCTTGACATACGTCGCAATTACCGCAGTGAAGACACATCAGCCTGAGGTGGCCGTACTTGCAGCTTGCCTTGTCGGAGCGTGCGTGGGTTTCCTTTGGTTCAACAGCTTTCCCGCGAACATCTTTATGGGTGACACAGGCTCCCTAGGCCTAGGCGGAGCGCTCGCCGCGATAGCAGTCATGACCCAGACTGAAATTCTCCTGATTCTGCTTGGTGGGATCTTCGTTATTGAGGCGATGTCAGTCGTAATCCAAGTCATCTCATTCCGATCCTTCCGGCGTCGAGTGTTCCTGATGGCACCGATCCACCACCATTTCGA
>CALJKH010000036.1 GCA_937973575.1 uncultured Solirubrobacterales bacterium
GACGTTGCGTTCCTGCTCAAGACCGACAAGTACATCAAGCAGAAGGCGGGTGGCCTAACTCCTTCGCAAGAGAGCATCCTGCGCACCAAGCAGTCGCAGAACGCGGTCCTTGAGAAGGAGCTCGGCGAGCGAGCGAGGACTTCGGTTGGAGCAGCAAGACTCTTTGTCAACGCCAACGAGGTGACGTCATCGTCAACGGTCGCGGACACCAGGATTAGTGACGGCATGGCTGCTCTTGTGGGCTACGCATATCCCCAGCTATCCATCCTCAACGGTAAGACCTTTCGACTAGATGACATCGCCAAATACCTAGCTGAAGACCAGAATGACTTGCCGTTCCCAGACGTTGACTTGAGTGCGTCGGCGACGGAGGTCTTCAGCATGGGGATCGTCCAGAAGGAACAGGTCGGCGCTCAGGTCACGGTGAAGTCCATCTTGGATCTTTTCCGTGCCAAGCCCTACGGCTGGGATGACGGTTCCATCCTCTGCATGGTCGCCCAACTCTTCGGTCAGTTGAAGATAACCATCGAGAAGGACAACACTCTCCTCAAGAAGTCAGAGGTTGCCTCCAGTATTCGAAACAACCAACTCCAGGGCCAGCTGGTCGTCCGGAAGCAGGCTGCGTACGACCTTGCTCAGGTGAAGTTCTTCGCCGACTTCGTCAAGGAGTTCTTCGACGAGGCCAATTTACCGAAGGACCCTGCGGAACTTGCACGTGTAGGCAAAGAGATGCTCGCGACATATGCATCCGAGTTCAAGGGCTACGCAAAGCCGACTCAATACCCATTCACGTCCGCCTTGGATGAGCCATTGGGACAACTGGCGGCGCTGCTCGCACACGACGAGACTTGGTTTATTACTCAGTTCAGCGGTGGAGAGGAGTTGCTCGATGCGAAGGACTCCGTCCTTCTGCCCATCGGCCAGTTCTTTAATGGACCGCAGATTGGTATCTACGACTCGTCGCGTGACTTCCTTAACGCCAACGCGGCCAATCTGAGTTCCCTCCCGGCGGGCTGCGACAGCAAAGCGAAGGAACTGATTATTGACCCCGGCGTGTTCCGGGGGAACAAAGTGAAACTCCTCAAGGTGGAGATTGACGAACTGCGCACGAAGATCGATGCTCGGCTCGAAGAAGAGCGCGACAAGGCGAAGACAAAGGTGCTCGAGCGCAAGAAAGATCTGGAATCGTCCGGCCACTTCATTGCCGCCGCTCCTGAGGCACAGCAAGATGCATTGATCGCAATCTCGACGGTTGTGAGCGGCATCGCCTCCGAGACGAACATTGCTCAGGTCCAACTGAGTGCGCAGGACTTCGCTACGCGGACGTATCCGCGGTTGTTGGAAGCGTTGGTCGCAGCTAAGAACGTGCCTCCGGCGGAGTCCTCGGAGGGCACAGGGTCCGTGGGCGAGCCAGATCCAGTTCCCGTCGTTCAGTTCATCTACATCGACGAGATCGAAGTCGACGGCAAGCACGAACTTGCGACTAGTGAAGATGTCGAGGAGTACGTAATCGCCTTGCGCGATGCCCTCAACCTCGCCATCTCTGACGGAAAGCGAATTACGCGTTGATGGAAATCGGTCCACTTAAGAGCTTTGCTATCAAGGCCCGCACTGATCTCCTGAAGGAGGTCGGAGCCCGCCTCGATGTTGTCCTTGCACCGGGTTCGAGCGCTCGACTTGAGAATGCCAGTCAGGTCGTCGCAATCGAGAAACTCGTCGCCCGCGGCGGGCGCGACGCAATCATCGAACGTGTTGCCTACACTTGGTTCAATCGCATCATCGCTCTCCGGTTCATGGACGCCAACGGCTATACCGGCGTTGGCGTCGTGTCACCAGAAGCAGGACACGACGGAGGGCAGCCCGAGGTGCTTGCCAATGCCAAGGCCGGCACCTTTGACAGCTCCGTCGTTCCTGACAGTGTTGTTGTGGAGGTTAGCGCACTCATATCTAAATCTCGCCCAAGTCAGGATCCGCAAGGCGAGGCGTACGGCCTTCTGTTGGAGGCCTACTGCCATCACTGGCACAAGCACATGAACTTTATGTTCGAGAAGGAAGCCGACTACACCGAACTACTTGTCCCCACTTCGCTGCTTAGCGCCGACTCATTACGTGACCGTGCGGTCAAGGTGCTGACGAAGGATGTGTGCAAGGACGTTGAGGTCATCGGTTGGCTCTATCAGTTCTATATCTTGGAGCGCAAGGACGAGGTCTTCGCCGGGTTTAAGATGAACAAGAAGGCCGGAGCGGACGAGATTCCCGCCGCGACGCAGCTCTTCACTCCGCACTGGATTGTCCGCTATCTGGTGGAGAACTCTCTGGGTCGTCTTTGGATGCTGAACCATCCAAACTCGGGTCTGGTCAAACGGATGGATTACTATATCGCCCCGGTCGATGAAGAGGCCGACTTCCTTAAGATCACAAAGCCTGAGGACCTCAAGATTATCGACCCCGCCTGTGGGTCTGGCCACATGCTCACCTACGCCTTCGACCTGCTGTATGCAATCTACGAGGAAGAGGGCTACTCGCCATCCGAAATTCCTGGTCTGATCCTCACTCACAATCTCTATGGGACCGAGATTGACGGTCGCGCAGGCTCACTCGCCGCGTTCGCGTTGACGATGAAGGCGCGATCGAAGCAGCGAACTTTCTTTAACAAGGAGGTCGAATCTAACATCTGCGTGATTGAGCCGATCTCCTTCACCCAGGTCGAGCTGAGCTACTTAGTTACCAAGGATGGCGACCGTCACGCGGAAGAGGCCTTCTGGAACCAGTTCGCCGAAGCAGATACCCTCGGATCGTTAATTAGACCCAATCCCGAACTGACTGTCAGACTGTCACGTTACCTTAAAGCGCTCGACGACGATGGTGACATCTACAAGGCCATTGCAATTGAGAGGGCTTGGGTAGTGATCCGCCAAGCTGAGTACCTAATGCAGCGCTATT
>CALJKH010000037.1 GCA_937973575.1 uncultured Solirubrobacterales bacterium
CCGGGCTCAGTCTGCTCGAACTGCATGAAGACGAGGTTCCAGAACTCAAGGAAGCGCTCACCATCGTCACCAGGCTTTTCCCCATCAGGCCCAAAGTCGGGGCCCCGGTCGAGGTACAGCTCCGAGCAAGGACCGCACGGGCCTGTTGGCCCGGCCTGCCAGAAGTTGTCCTCCCGACCGAGCCTGACGATTCGCTCGCTGGGCACACCGACGTTGTTCCACGCCTCAATTGCCTCTTCGTCTGCGCCGAGACCAAGCTCATCGTCACCTGCAAAAACTGTGATCCAAACATCTTCTGGCGCGAAGCCGAAACCCTCAATCGCAAGCTTCCAAGCGTGCGCAATCGCGCCCTCCTTGAAGTAAGCGCCGATCGAAAAGTTGCCGAGCATCTCGAAGAACGTCAGATGCCTTGCGGTCGTGCCTACATTCTCAATATCGGTTGTTCGGAAGCACTTCTGACAAGAGGTGAGCTGGTTGCTCGGAGGCGTCTCCTGCCCAAGGAAATAAGGCTTGAGCGGATGCATCCCCGCTGTAGTCAGAAGGACGCTCGGGTCATAGCTAGCCGGAACGAGTGGAGCGGACGGCAGGCGAACATGACCTTCACTCTCGAAGTGGCCGATATAGCGGGAGCGGATTTCGTCTGAACTAAGCATGGACGCGAGTCTAGGCGGCAGAGCGGGAAACCGTTGCGCAGCCAACGATCAGTTCACCGTCCATAAGACAAGCAATCTGACCGGGAGCCACCCGTTCAATTGGCTGGTCGAAGATGAGACGCCCTGTTCCTTCCGCACTCAGGACAAGGTCACATGCCCCAACGGGGCCGTGGTGACGAAGCCTCGCCGAGGTGACTCGAACTGCCGGAAGCTTTAGTTCCACATCCTCAACCGACACCTCAGTCGAAAGGATCTCCTCACGGCTGCCAACAGTCACAACGTTCGTTTCCGAGTCGGTGTTAACAACGTAAAGAGGTTGTCCGCCTCCGATGCCCAGGCCACGCCGCTGCCCGACAGTGTGGTTGTGGATTCCGCGATGCTGGCCGACCACTTCACCTGACTGCTTGCGAATCTCGCCTACTCGGTCGGTCAGCCCGCCGTGCCTGGCCAGAAAGGCCTCTCTGCCAACTCCAGCGAGGAAACAAAGGTCCTGACTGTCAGGGGTCTCAGCCGCGGCGAGGTGGTGCTCGGCCGCGATACGGCGCACCTCGTCCTTACGGAGATCGCCCAGCGGAAACTCAAGACTCTCTAGAACTTCCTGCGGAAGCCTGCAGAGCGCGTAGCCCTGATCCTTATTGCCATGCACGCCCTCCTGGAGTACGGCTTGCCCGGGAAGATCAGGGTCATCCCGAACCACTCGTGCATAGTGGCCAGTTACTAGACGCTCAGCACCAACCCGTTCGGCAAGGTCAACCATTGGAGCGATCCGAACCCGCCCGTTGCACTGAACACATGGGTTAGGAGTTGAGCCGTCGCGGTAGCCCTCAAGCCACGGGTCGACGACTCCGGCTCGGAACTCCTCGCGAAGGTCAAGGGTGAGATGGGGAATCCCCATCTCATGGGCCATGTCGCGCGCGCGCCGAACAGCTACATGGGAGCAGCAGCTTGCAGCAGCGTCAGTATCGCCGTCACGCCAAAGCTCAAGGGTCACACCTACCGACGATTCCGGGCCAGACAGCTGTGCAGCTACGGCGCTATCAACGCCACCGCTCATCGCAACTAGCCGTCGTCCCGCAACCGGCTCAAGTGACACAGTCCGGATCGCCTCACCTAATGCCCGGTGGAACGCATCGACCGCAAGCTCAACTGCGTGAATCTTCGCCGCTGAAACGCCTCCAAGCTCCTCGCAGACCCGGCTGATACTGACGAGTGCTGCCTCTAGCGGGGTCTGATTGCCTGCAAGAGTCGAGATGGCCGACCCAGAGGCGGTAAGTGCACCGCAGCCCTCCGCGTCAAAGCCACAAGCGACTAACCCTGAATCGGTGATCTCGACGCGGAAGTCGATCAAGTCACCGCAGCGCGCCCCTCCCGCACTGCCTCGATTCGGGGAGTCGGCAAGCAGGCCGATCCCAACGGGAGTCTCTAGATGGTGCTCAAACGCGAGCAGGTCCATCAGAGCCTCAGGATTCCGGCTGCCGCTTGACCCCGTCGACCGGCAGACGCTGCAGTCCCACTTCGCGAAGCTGTGCGGGATCAACCTCGCCAGGAGCGCCAGTAAGCGGATCCTGTGATGAGGCGCTCTTCGGGAAGGCGATTACATCGCGGATCGAATCATGGCCGGCGCAGAGAGCAACAAGGCGATCGAGGCCAAGTGCCACGCCACCGTGCGGCGGAGCCCCTTGCCGGAGTGCACGGAGTAGGAAGCCGAACCTCTCCTCTGCCTCCTCAGCCGACATACCGATCGTTTCAAGCACCTTTGCCTGCACCTCGGGATCGTGGATACGGATGGACCCACCACCGATTTCAACGCCATCAAGCACGATGTCGTAGGCGCGACTGCTCACCGTTCCTGGATCGCTCAGGTCACCAGAGGGTGACGTAAAGGGATGGTGCAATGCAACCCAGCGCTCGCCGTCAGAGTCACGCTCGAACATTGGGAAATCAGTGATCCACAGCGCTGAGTGAGTGCCTTCTGGAACAAGCTCGCGCCGCTGGCCGAGATCAACTCGAATGGCGCTCAGGGCAGCTGCTGCAACATCAAATGTGTCAGCAACTAGCAGCATGAGGTCGCCCTCCTTGGCCTCAAGCGCGGCGATCACCCCAGCCCGCTCCTCGTCAGACAAGAACTTGCCTACAGGTGACCTCCAAGCGGCGCCCTCTTCGACGAAGGCCCATACAAGCCCACCCGCGCCATGCCGCTTTGCAAGCTCAGTCAAAGCGTCTAGCTCAGAGCGCGGAACCTCTTGATTTCCGGCGTTGATTCCCCAGACAACTCCACCGGAGCTCAGTGCGCCTTGGAACACCTTGAACTCAGTGGACTCAAGAGCACCGCCGACATCCTTCAGTTCAAGACCGAACCTGACATCAGGACGGTCGTTGCCGAACCGAGTCATCGATTCCTTCCACGCCATTCGCGGCCACGGAGCTGCTCCTGCGTCGATGCCAACCTCTTGGAACACTGCCGATAGGACCGACTCAGTCACCGAGATGACATCGTCTTCGTCAACAAATGACATCTCAAGGTCGAGCTGGGTGAACTCTGGTTGACGATCTGCGCGGAGGTCCTCATCCCTGAAGCAACGAGCAATTTGGTAGTAGCGCTCGATGCCACCAATCATCAGAAGCTGCTTGAAGAGCTGCGGAGACTGAGGGAGAGCGAAGAACTCACCTGGCGAGGTCCTCGCTGGCACGAGAAAGTCGCGCGCGCCCTCCGGGGTTGACCTCGTCAGTACAGGCGTCTCGACATCTAGGAACCCAAGGTCGTCAAGGGTGTTGCGAATCGACCGGGCAACGACATGGCGGAGCTTTAGAGCACGCGTCATCGCTGGACGGCGAAGATCAACAGCACGGTGTCGAAGACGGATCAGCTCATCAA
>CALJKH010000038.1 GCA_937973575.1 uncultured Solirubrobacterales bacterium
CTCGAGAATCTTCGATCCTGACTGGCTTGGCACGCCTTCTGTGCAGAAGAGGTCCTTGACTCCGACTGGGAGGCCAGCAAGCGGGCCATCTGCGATCTCCGTTGGGGCTGAATCAGCAACCCAGCTGAGAGCGTTGAGGTCATCCTTGCCGGCACGCTCCTGCCAGGCAGCGGCGACATCGGTGCTCGTGAGCTCGCCCGCGGCTACCCGGGCAGCTGTTACGGAAGCTGTTTCTGAGATTGGGTCAAAGATCATGCTCCGCCTCCCCCAGCTCCTGGGCTTGGAACTTCAAAGCCAACGCCGTCAGTCTCAGGAGCTTGATCAAGCGCCTTATCGCGAGGAAGCGAGTCGTGCGCCACATCAGGCCTAAGAGCGCCGCTCTGGGCGACAGAGTGAGCTGTGGGCTCAACGTCAGAGAGATCAAGCTCGCCGATGGTTGCGACATGGTCAAGAATTCCGGAGAGGTCCTTAGCCAAACCGTCTACCTCGTCTTCAGCGACAGCAAGACGAGCAAGCTTGGCGATGTGGAGTACCTCTGAGCGATCAATCATCAGGAGTTAGAGCCTATTCGGATTGCGAATTCGGCTGCGCGTCGTTCAACGAGAGGGTTGTTGCCTCAGGAGACGGGTCGGGCTTTATTCCACGACTTTCTTCCCGAAGCACGAGAAAATCCAGCGCGACGAGCAGCACTGCGTTGAACATCATCAGGAAGAAAGGCCACTGGTAGTACTGGTCATCCGACCATTCAAAGTGAGAAGGCACGAAAAACGCGAGAGCGAGGATCGCGAACACGTTAAGCAGCCCAACTGGTACTAGGAAAACAGCCGTGCTGAGGGACGACGCTGGGGAGCGTCTTAAGAGCGAAAACGGAAGCACGAGAATCGCCAAGCTGCCGCTAATCAGCACTGGCCAAACGAGTGGTGTCCCGTTGTGCCAGACGCTCACCGTGTGGAAACTAATTTCACCACCTTCGACGATGCGGACGGATGGGTTGAACAAGAGGTGGAGCTGCAGCGCGCCAGACGCGAAGAGCAGCAGATCGACAATCCTCAACCGGCCGATCCGAATGTTCATGCCCTGGCCTCGGCTGCGAGGAGTGTGTTCTTCAGGAGCATCGCAATGGTCATCGGGCCAACTCCACCGGGGACTGGTGTGATCCAACCGGCCCGGTCCGAGGCTGCTTCAAATTCAACATCACCAACCAGCCCATCATCGGTGCGGTTTATGCCCACATCAATCACTGCGGCGCCTTCCTTGACCCAATCGCCCTTGACAAGCTCTGGCACACCAACCGCTGCGACAAGGATGTCCGCTCGCTTGCAGACACCGGCGAGGTCGCGGGTGCGGGAATGGGCGATGGTCACAGTTGCGTTTCGCTGGAGCAGCAGCTGCGCAATCGGCTTACCGACGAGGTCGGAGCGGCCAACTATTACGACCTCAGCTCCTTCAATCTCTACTCCTGACCTGTCGAGGAGCTCGATGCACCCGCTAGGCGTGCAGGGCCGCAGGCCGGGTTGCCCGAGGGCCAGCAGGCCCGCGCTCGCGGAGGTGAGACCATCAACGTCCTTGTCAGGGGAGATAAGAGCCGTCAACGACCCTCCATCGAGGTGGTCCGGAACTGGAAGCTGAAGGAGAATGCCGTCAACCGCGGGGTCGTCGTTGAGCCGCTCGAGAACTGCGGCCACATCCTCGGCGGAACTGTCAGCGGGCATCTCGTTGTGGAAGCCAACGAAGCCGACCTCGTCGCACGCCTTGTGCTTATTGGCGACATAGACCCGGGAAGCAGGATCCTCGCCAACGATGACAGTGGCTAGACCTGGCGCACGACCGCCAGTAGCTACTCGCGCAGCAACTTGTTCGGCGATCTCGCTGCGAACAGCAGCGGCGATGGCCTTTCCGTCGATGATCTGAGCTGGCATAAGGCGAGCCTAACGAGGCCGCGGGCGGAGCGTCAGGCTGGACTGAGCGGGGCGAGCGCAGCTACAAGGCGGCGCTCTGCGCCGTCACCGCTGAACCGCACTGCGACCACTCCGCCAGCTTCAATGGCTGTGATCACGCCCGAGCCGAACTGTTCGTGGGTCACGTCGTCACCAAGACGGAATTGGACGCCGTCGGCAGCCTCAACTGACGCGTCTGAACCAGCTACAGCCGCCGCAAGCCACGATGGAGTCTCAACCGAAGGCCTTCCCCCACCCTCCACTAGTTCAGGCGGAATCTCGGTCAGGAACCTGCTGGGAAGTCCCCCCTGCCAATTTCCAAAGACCATGCGCCGCTGGGCCCATGTCATGTAGAGGGTGCTCTCGGCCCGCGTGATGGCGACATACGCCAACCGACGCTCCTCCTCTAGCCCGCCTTCCTCAATCGCGCGCGAGTGTGGGAACAGACCCTCCTCACATGCGATGACGAACACCACTGGGAACTCAAGACCCTTGGCGTTGTGAAGCGTCATCAGAGTGACAAGGCCCTCCTCGTCCTTCTTCTCATCCCCGTCGGAGGCAAGGGAAACCTGGGCGAGGAACGCCTCGAGCGACGTATCGTCCTCACTGCGATCGTGCTCGATTCCAACCTCGATTAGCTCCTTGAGGTTTTCAATCCGACCCTCTGCCTCAACGGTGCGCTCAGCTTCAAGTGCGTCGATCATTCCGGTGCGATCAAGCACCTCCTGAACGAGCACTCCAACTCGTGCGCCATCAAGGAACATCTGACGCAGCGAGTCCATCAGCTCGTTGAAGTTCGTTAACGCCTTAACAGCGGCAGCACCGAGGTCCGGAACGCCTGCAGGGTTCGCAATTGAATCGAGGACCGTCTGGCCCGAGGTGTTGGCCCACGTAAGACAGCGGCTCACCGTCGTATTTCCGATGCCTCGCCTTGGCACATTGACAATGCGCGCGAAGGACGCTTGGTCCGCGCGGTTGACCAGTAGCTGCAGGTAGGCAATGGCATCGCGGATCTCGGCACGCTCATAGAACTTGGTGCCGCCAACCACTCGGAATGGAATGCCGTCACGCATCAGCCTGTCCTGAAGCACTCGAGATGTGGCGTTAGTGCGGGAGAAGATCGCGATCTCCTCGCGGGAGATCCCGTCCTGAACCATCATGTCGATCTTCCCGGTGATGAAGCGCGCCTCTGCGTGCTCGTCCTCGAGATCGACAATCTGAATCGGATCGCCTTCGCCTTGCTCGCTCCACAGGCTCTTTGACTTGCGCTCGGTGTTGTTGGCGATAACCGAGTTGGCCGCGGAAAGGATGGTCTGCGTTGAGCGATAGTTCTGCTCGAGCTTGATTACGACTGCATCTGGGTAGTCATCCTCAAAATCAAGGATGTTGCGAATGTCGGCAGAACGGAACGAGTAGATCGACTGGTCGTCGTCGCCAACTACGGCGAGGTTGCGATGGGAGTCGGTTAGAAGCTTCAGGAGCCGGTACTGGGCGTGGTTGGTGTCCTGGTACTCGTCGACCATCACATGCTTAAACCGGCGGGTCCAGCGGTCGCGGATGTCCTCGTGGTCTTGGAGCAGCTTGACCGTCTTACTGAGTAGGTCATCGAAGTCCATCGCGTTCTGCTGTTCAAGGCTCCGCTCATAACCGCGGTAAATCTCGGCGACAGTCTCTTCCCACCATGACCCAGCGCTATCTGAGTAGACATCAGGTGGAAGGAGGGCGTTCTTAGCCCGGCTGATCTCAGCCTGGACAGCAGAAGGCGAAACGCGCTTTGGGTCGTGCCCCACGTCCTCAATCACTCTCTTGATGAGCCGCTTTGAATCGTCCTGATCGAAGATCGAAAAACCGCTGGTGTAGCCGAGTCGATCCCCGTCAATTCGCAACAGTCGCGCGCAAGCTGCGTGGAATGTGAGAACCCACAGCCCCTGAGTTGACCTACCAAGGAGGTGCTCCACACGATCCCGCATCTCCTTGGCGGCACGGTTGGTGAAGGTAATGGCGAGGATCTCGGTGGCGTTTGCTCGGCCAGTAGCAACGAGCCACGCAAGCCGGTGGGTCAGCACACGGGTCTTTCCGGAGCCAGCGCCGGCGAGGATTAGAAGTGGGCCATCCCCGTGGGTAACTGCCGCCCGTTGAGGATCGTTAAGACGTTCGACTAACTGATCGGCGTTGGGTGGAGTGCTGGCTTCCATCGGAAGCTCCACCGTAGCGACGGGATCGGAGGTGGCTAGGCGCCCGCGCTCGTGACCGACGGTGCCGCACCTGCCTGAGGTGGGTCTTCGGCGAGGAGACGAGGCACCGTGACCATCGCGAAACCGCGCTTGCGCAGGGCAGCGATGATCCGAGGGAGCGCCGCCACAGTTTCGCTGCGATCGCCGCCACCATCGTGCATCAGAATGATTGAACCGTTGGTGACGCCGTTCATCACATTGTTGAAGATTGCGTCAGAGCCAGGCTTTGTCCAGTCAAGGCTGTCGATGTCCCACAGAACAAGCAACATCTTGTTCTTCTTCATCAGCGCCAGAGTGTTGGCGTCATAGGCACCGTACGGCGGCCGGAAGAGACGAGGTTGTGGAATGCCAATCCCCACGAGGGCGGAGGCGGTCCTATCAATCTCGCTCGCTTGGTCGCCGATTCCCATTGATGGGAGCTGAGGGTGAGTCCAAGTGTGATCCCCGACAGCATTGCCAGCTTGAAGCGCTTGGTCCGAGTTGGGACCGAAGGTTTTGATCATTCCGCCCACATTGAAAAAGGTGCCAGCAACCCCGTTGCTGCGAAGAATGGAGAGGATCTTCGGCGTGTATTCACTCGGCCCATCATCGAAGGTCAGTGCCACTGCCTTCTTCTCCCCACCTGCCTTAACGATGTATTGAGTGGTCTGAAGAACGGAATCCACGGCAGCTACGCTTGACGCGGTCGACTTGGCGTAGAGAGACTCGTTTCCAATTCCTCCGACCTTGGCGAGCCGGGCAGAGAATGAGTCGGCTGGCGCATTCGTAGAGGAGCTGCCGCCGATCGAGGAAATGCCCCATACGACGACTGCAGCAAGCAGGAGGGCCCCTGCGCCCGCCGCACGGCGACGCCTCTGGTGGACCGCTTCGGAGGACACCTTCAATCGCGTCGGAGTGTCGTCTTGGAATCCGGACATTTCGATGAGTATTGCGCATCGCGGGGGCGGATCAGACAAGCACTAAGCGGTCGCGCCACTTGAGTCCGTAGGCTGCACGCTGTGTCATCCCCCGTCTGGCTTGTCCTGCCCACCTACAACGAATCGGAAAACCTCGATTCGATAGTGGCTGCCGTGACGCTTCAGCTCGAAGCAGCAGCTGCAGGCGAGTGGCACCTGCTCGTTGTTGACGACAACTCCCCTGACGGCACCGGGGACATGGCCGACAAACTCGCTGCAACAAGCAACGGTCGGATTGAAGTTCTCCACCGAGCTGGCAAGGAAGGACTTGGACGCGCTTATGTAGCCGGCTTCAAACATGCGCTCGCAGGCGGGGCCGAGAAGGTCATTCAGATGGACGCTGACTTTTCGCATGATCCGGCCGACATCCCTCGACTTCTCGCTGCATCGGAGACTGCTGACTTGGTTATCGGGTCGCGCTATGTAAGCGGTGGAGTTGTGCGGGACTGGGGTACGACTCGGCGGGTCTTGAGCCGTGGCGGGTGCCGCTACGCAAGCACCATTCTCGGGATTCAGGTTGATGACCTCACAGGCGGGTTTAAGTGCATCAAGCGACGGACACTTGAACTCGTTGATCTGGACAGCGTTAAGGCCGAGGGCTATGTCTTCCAGATTGAAGTCACCTATCGGGCGCTCCTCCACGGCCTCAAGGTTGTCGAGGTGCCAATCACCTTCCGCGACAGGCGTGCTGGCACAAGCAAAATGTCGAGCCGGATCGCCATCGAGGCGATGTGGTCGGTACTTGCTCTTAGGCGTCGCGCCGAAGCCGAGTCGAAGACTCAAACTTCCGCTTAGAGGGCGAGTCTCAGCCGCCAGCGCTTGTTGGACCTTGGCGCGGCTTCAGCTTGCGAACTTCGGCTGGCTTAGCACCAACTGTCTTCTCTACAGCTTCGACCCGATCAGCCAGCGAGCCAAGTGCGTCTGCCACCGGATCTGGAAGATGAGCCCAATCAGCGTCAGGCCCGTCAACTCGCTTGCCGTCAACGCGAACTGGATGCCCGGGGTTGCCAACGACTGTGGCGCCGGCGGGAACATCGTGGATAACGACGCTGTTCGCACCAATTTTGGCTCGGTCGCCAACGCTAATCGGGCCAAGGAGCTTGGCCCCAGACCCGACAGTTACATCGTTGCCAACAGTTGGGTGCCGCTTGCCGGTTTGAAAGCCAGTGCCACCCAAGGTGACTCCCTGGTAGAGCGTGACATTGGACCCGATCTCGGCCGTCTCGCCGATCACGACGCCCATACCGTGGTCAATGAACAGCCCCTCACCAATGTTTGCAGCAGGGTGAATCTCAATCCCGGTAACGGCCCGAGTCCCGGCAGCCATTGCTCGCGGCACGAAAGGGACGCCGTTCTCATGCAAGGCATGCGCAAGACGGTGAGATAGGACAGCGTGAACTCCCGGCCAGAGTGCTAGGACGGTTATTCCCCCAACCCCGCGCGCAGCGGGATCCCGCTCAAAGGCAGCGGTAACGTCGTGCCGCACTTCGCGTGCAACCCTGCCAATCCAGCCGCTTCCGGGTAGAGCCATGCCGCGAGGGTAGCGAGCAGAGCCCCCACAAGTCCGAGTTGGTCTTCAGATACCCGGCCTAGGCGGGTGCGAAGAAAGGAGCGGACGCATAGCGCTCTCCGGAGTCCGGCAGTACGACAGCGATGGTCTTACCGGCGAACTCGGGGCGAAGCCCGATCGTGCGCGCTCCAACGAGCGCCGCGCCACAGCTCATCCCGATGAGCAGCCCCTCGGTCTTGGCGGCCGCCCAAGCGGTTGAGATCGCGTCGTCATCGGTTACTGGAATCACCTCGTCCACGACAGACCGGTCAAAGACCGAAGGAACGAAGCCAGCTCCAATGCCTTGAATCCGGTGTGGTCCCGGCCGACCACCGGAGATCACTGCTGAGCTTGCGGGCTCAACTGCGACAACGTGAATATCGGGGTTCTGTTCTTTTAGGAAGCGCCCTGCGCCAGTGACCGTGCCGCCGGTGCCAACGCCACAGACGAGTGCGTCAACCTTGCCACCAAGCGCCTCCCAGATCTCAGGGCCGGTGCCGCTGTAGTGCGCTCCCGGGTTTGCCGGATTGGAGAACTGGTCCGGGAGCCATGTATTTGGCTCCGCAGCTAGGCGCTGGGCCTCAGCGACAGCCTCATTCATGCCTCCCATCGATTCAACGATGTCAACCTGCGCTCCGAACAGCTTTAGAAGTGTTTCGCGTTCACGGCTCATGCCTTGTGGCAGTGCCAGAACGAGGTCATAGCCGCGCGCCGCTGCTACGAAGGCGAGACCGATCCCAGTGTTTCCGGATGTTGCCTCAACAATGCGAGTCTTGCCGGGCTCAATCAGCCCGTCCTGTTCAGCTGCCTCGACCATTGCGAGGGCAATCCGATCCTTCACAGAACCGCCAGGGTTACGCGCCTCAACCTTCCCGTAGATCTTGGATTGGGCATCCGGAAAGAGCCGCTCGATAGCGACCATCGGCGTATTGCCGATCAAATCCTCTACTCGGACAGGAATTAGACCCATTAGGCAAAGCCTAACCCACTTCGGCCAGTGTTTGCAGTGGCGCTAGATCCAGTACATCGGGGCGCCACTACCGGACTCGGCATTAGCCAAGTCCTCAATGGTTGCGCCGGAAAGAACCTTCCGAGCAGCCTCGGCAGCATCAGCGAAGACGCCTTCAGAGTCCGGACCAAGTGGCCCATCGAGAATCTCAACAACTTCTAGAGCTGTTATCTCCGATGCAGGCTTAGCGAGCCGAAACCCGCCTTTGACGCCACGCTGACTTGTCAATAGACCAGCCCTCCTGAGAGATGCGCAGATCTGCTCAAGGAACTGGGCTGGTATCCCCCGCTTTCGTGCGATCTCGGCCGCAGGAACAGGGGTGCCCTCCGGGGAGCTAGCGAGTTCGAGTAGTGCGCTTAGGCCGTAAGGCGATTTCGCTGTGATTGAGATCACAGGCTGATCCTACGCCTGATCTCCGTCGGACCCAAAACCTTCGATAAAGGCATCGATCCTTGCGAGAGATTCATCCCTACCCAGCACCGAGAGCGTCTCAAAGATCCCCGGTGAAATTGTGGTTCCCGTGAGGGCGACTCGAATTGGTTGGAACACCTTGCCTGGGCCGACGCCAAATTCTTCGGGAATCGGCTCAAGCGCCGCTTCAATCTCTTCGTGGGTAAACCCGTCGCTGACTGAGGCCAGAGCCTCTCGCGCACGGATAAGCGCAGGCATCGCTTCATCTCTGCCAAAGGTCTTCCTGATCGCCTTCTCATCGGGAGTTGGTCCATCCCAGATGAATCCACAGAGCGGTACAAACTCAGCAAGGGTCTGGAACTTCTCCTTCGAAATTGCCACCGCCCCATCGATCCCGTCACGCCCTGTGAAGGCCGACAAGCGCGTGACCAGCTCAGCCTCAGGAAGCTCCCGAATGTAGATGCCGTTCATGTGGCGCAGCTTCTGTTCGTCGAAGACCGCAGGACTCTTCGAAACCCGGTCCAGAGAGAAGAGAGACTGAAGCTCCGAAGTTGAGAAGAGCTCTCGCTCGGAGTCATAGCCAGCGCCGAGCAGCGCTAGGTAGTTGAGGACTGCCTCCTGGAGATAGCCCGAGTCACGCAGCTCTTGAACGGAGGCTGCGCCATGCCGCTTGGAGAGTTTCTTTCCATCAGGGCCGTGAAGCAGCGGAAGGTGGGCGTAGACAGGAAGCTCAGCTCCAAGTGCCTCAAGCACCAGAACCTGCTTCGGAGTGTTCGAAAGGTGATCCTCCCCGCGCACGACATGCGTGATGCCGGCGTCCAAATCATCGACGGCTACAGCGAGGTTGTAGAGCGGTGTCCCATCTGCTCGGGCGATGACGGGATCGTCAAGGTGCCTGTGAGCAAACACAGCCTCGCCGCGGATCGCGTCCCGAACCACCGTCTCCCCCTCGTCCGGCACCCGGAGGCGAAGGGCGCCCTCTTCGCAAGGCTCTCCCCTAAAGCCAGCATCCGCACCGTGGGCTTCCTTCCAAGCACGGACATCATCGGCGGTGGCGTTCGACCGGTAGGCCTTTCCCTCGGACTCAAGTTTCGCGAGTACGTCCATGTGCCTACCCTCGTTATGGGTTTGGAAGATCGGCCCTTCATCCCAGTCGATACCAAGCCAGTCGAGGGCCTCGAGGATCTGAGCAACGTTCTCCTCGGTGGAGCGCTCTCGGTCTGTATCTTCGATCCGAAGTAGAAGGCTGCCGCCGTTCCCGCGGGCTAGCAGCCAGTTGAAAAGGGCAGTGCGTGCTCCGCCGATATGGAGGGCACCAGTAGGTGAAGGGGCAAATCGAACTCGCATCAAGGAGAACCCATGGTAATCGGAGCACACGTGTCACCGGCAGGAGGATTGCCAAACGCCATTTCTCGAGGCATCGAACGGGAGTGTGACGCGATCCAAATCTTTTCCCAGTCCCCCCGTGCGTGGAAGCCAACCAACCACAGTGAGGAATCCGTCGCCGAGTTCCGAGCCCAACGCGAAGACAGTCGCATCGGACCAGTCCTGATCCACGCGGTCTATCTCCTCAACTGCGCCTCGGATGATGCGGAACTCCGCAAGAAATCTCTTCAGGGCCTTGTCAACTGCCTCGAGGTTGGCGATCGCATCGGCGCTGATGGAGTTGTCCTCCACCCTGGCTCGGCCAAGGATGGAGACCCCGCAAAGGCAATCGTTCGAGCCGGCAAGGTGATTGCCGAAGCGCTCAAAAGGACCGACAAGTGCGAGCTACATCTCGAGGACACTGCAGGCGCTGGAGGCACCCTCGGCCGCTCATTCAAGGAGCTGGGTGACTTGATCAACTCAGCCGACGGGCACGAGCGACTGGGTGTTTGCCTCGACTCATGCCACCTCTTTGCCTCCGGCTATGACGTAAAGACGACAGAAGGCGTCGATGCGATCGTGGCGGAATGCAAGGCCGAGATCGGCCTCAACCGCCTCCGTTCACTGCACATCAACGACTCAGTTACAGAGTTTGGATCGAATCGCGACCGTCACGCCGCACCTGGCGAGGGACTTATTGGCGCCAAGGGCCTAGGGATCTTCATGTCCCATCCGAAGCTTCAGGGCTTGCCCGCAATCCTTGAGGGCCCAGGGACCGGCGGAGCGGAAGCCCAGCTCGAGGACGTACGCAACCTCAGGAAGATCCACAAGGCTGGCCTAAAGGCGCGAGCTAAGTAGCGAAAAGTCAGGCAGCCTGTGCGAGCGAGCCGGCGCCAAGAAGGCCCTCAAGCTCGCTTCTGAAGCCTGGTGAGACATTCACCCGCATCTCATCGCCGAGGCGAATGGTGCGGGTGCCACCGTTACTTGGAATCTGAAGCGTCACAGGACTGTCTCCCGGGTTCGCAGCAAGCAGATCGCGCAGGTCCTCCAGAACCGTGCCTGGAACGCCCTGCGATGGAACACGAACGGTTATGCCGGCCGCGACCTTCTCGGCAGCCACATTCGCGGCTTCTATCTCTTCCTCACTTGCTGTGAACTCCTCAACTGTGCGCACGAGAATCGTCGGGCGACCGTCGTCCTTGCGATCCAAGTCACCTCCCACGAGAACGATTCGGTCCTCAGTCAGGACCCCCTCAAATTTGTCGACGCCGCCCTTGAAGACAATGAGGTCGCAGGCCCCTTCCTGATCCTCAATGACGCCTCGCATCATTGGATCCCCGTTGCGGGTCCGGAGCCGCTGGATCTTCGTGACGATGCCGCCAACCTTCACCTTCGACCTGTCCTGCTTGTCTGCGAGCCCACTGAGAGAGCAATCGGTGGCTTTAAGAAGAGCCGCCTTGACCTCCTTGAGTGGGTGAGCCGAAATGTAGAGGCCTGTCGCCTCGCGCTCGGCCGAGAGAAGATCACGTTTGTCGAACTCATCGGAGGGAATAGATGGACGGATGGACACAGAGTTATCAGCGTCCTCGTCTAGACCAGCAAACAGGTTGCCCTGTCCGGAAGCAGCATCCTCCCGCGCCTTCGCACCACCCGAAATAGCCTGCTCAAGCACCGCAAGCATCCCCTTTCGAGTATTGCCTGTCGAATCAAAGGCTCCAGCCTTGATCAGTGCCTCAATCGATCCCTTGTTGACGAGGCGGCCGTCAACTCGGTCACAGAACTCAAAGATTGACTCGAAACGACCTTCCTCGCGGGCGGCGAGTATTGCCTCGACAGCTTGGAAGCCAACGCCCTTGACCGCGTCCAGGCCAAAGCGAATATCGGTGTCCTCAACTGAGAAATCGTGATCGGACTGATTGACATCCGGCGGGCGCAGCTGCAGGCCCATGTCCTCTGCGTGGCTGAGGTAGAACGGCACCTTGTCCTTCGTTGACATGACGGAGCTGACCAGCGCCGCCATGTACTCAGCTGGATAGTTGGCCTTCAGCCATGCAGTCCTGTAGGAAATGAGGCCGTAGCAAGCAGCATGCGACTTGTTGAACGAGTAGTCGGCGGCCTTCTCGTTGGCGTCCCAGATCCACTCAGTTGTCTTGCGATCAGTTCCAGAGGCGACGCAGCCCTCAAAGAACTCATCCTTAAGTGAGGCCATTGCCTCACGATTCTTCTTACCGATCGCCTTACGAAGATCGTCTGCGCGGGCACCTGAGAAGCCTGCAAGCTCCTTCGAGATGCGCATCGCCTGCTCTTGGTAAAGGATCACGCCCTTACTGTCGGCAAGGATCGGTTCGAGGCGTTGGTCGAGATAAGTGATCGACTGGGGATCCGCCTTACCGCGGGCATAGTCGGGGATCTTGTCCATGGCACCTGGTCTGTAGAGCGCAACCAAGGCGATTAAGTCTTCGAACTCGGTGGGCTTGACCTGCCGCAAGGCTCGACGCATTCCCTCTGACTCAAATTGGAAGATGCCGACCGAGTCTGCGTTGGCGAGCATGTCGAATGTGGCCTGATCGTCGAGCGGGAGATTGTCTACATCAGGTCGCTTACCTGTCGACTGCTCAATCAAGTTGCACGCGTCCACGATGACGTCGAGGTTCCGAAGGCCGAGGAAGTCCATTTTGAGAAGCCCAAGCTCCTCAATTGGCTTCTGCGAGAAGGCAGTTACCCGGCGATAGCGCTTACGCCCGTTCTCATCAATCTCGTTGGTCTCTGCAAGCTGAACAGGAGCGATCTCTGTGATGGCCCAAGGGGCGATTACAACTCCGGCTGCGTGGACGGAGCTGTTTCGGACCACTCCTTCGAGCCCGCGGGCGACATCGACGACCTCCCTTGCTTCGGAGTCTTGGTCGATCATCTTCTGGAGCTCAGACTCAACACCCAGAAGCTCGTCGAACTTCGGATTGCTGTAGCTGCCCAGGTTGAACAGGCCCTGCCCCTTTTCGGTCGGCGTCGCGATCAGGTTCGACAGCGCGTTGTGCGCGTCGTAGGTGCTGGGGGTCCAGCCCAGCAGATAGAAGCTGGTATCGCGGCGCAAGATTTTAGGGAAGTAGGTGCCCTTGGTTTCGGCCTTGAGGTTGATCTTCACGCCGATGCGCGCCAGGTTGGCAGCCACCGCCTCGCAGATCTGGGAGTCGTTCACGTAGCGGTCGTTGGGGCAGTTCATGTCCACCGAGAAG
>CALJKH010000039.1 GCA_937973575.1 uncultured Solirubrobacterales bacterium
CGGGCAAGTAGTCGATATTGAAGCTGCGGTTCCTGATCGGCCGGTAGCCGATGAGGTTGATGTGGACATCCCGATCGTTTTCCAAGACGAACACTTACTGGTCGTTGATAAGCCGGCGGGACTTGTTGTCCATCCAGCTCCGGGTCACCCGGCGGGAACGCTTGCCCAGCTCCTAGCGCCGATGATCGCTGGGGGAGATGAAGGGCGAAAGGGCATTGTCCATCGCCTTGACCGCGACACAACGGGTCTCTTGATCCTCGCGCGCACTGATGACGCGCACCGAGCGCTTCGAGTGCTGATTGACGAGCGCCTCGTAACCCGTGAATACACAGCGCTCGTTAAGGGGCACCCTCCAACAGCCGAGGGGACGATTGATGCCCCGATCGGTCGAGACAAGAAACACCGCACCCGCATCTCAACGTCAACGGACAATCCCCGTGAAGCTGTGACGCACTTTGAGGTCGCTGAAACTCTGACCTCGCACACACTTCTAAGAGTTCGTCTGGAAACCGGCCGGACCCACCAAATTCGTGCTCATCTAGGCTCAATCGGGCTGCCCGTCGTCGGTGACCCCGAGTACGGGCCTCCCGGTCCGCCTGAAGGGGGCCTTTCCCGGCAGTTTCTGCATGCGTCGCGATTGGTATTTGAACACCCCATATCTGGTGGTGTAGTCGACCTGACCTCAGCACTGCCGGAGGACCTCGCTGTCGTGCTGGACGGGCTCCGCGGAGCTCAGTCTTCCTAGAGAGTGCCCACAGGAGCAAAAGGCGTACACTGCAAGGACCTATAACCGACCCGTCTGGTGGATCGGCTGCGACCCTCCCTACTGATTGAACTCAATTAGTAGGGCGCAGTTACGGACCTAACGGCTTTCTTTCCAACTTAAAACAAGGGAGTTTCACCACTCATGGCCACACCAACTGGCATCCAAGAGCTGCTTGAAGCTGGCGTCCACTTTGGGCATCAGACTCGCCGCTGGGACCCTCGCATGCGTCGCTACATTCATGGCGAAGCACAGGGGATCTACATCATCGACCTTCTCCAGACCGAGGAGCTGCTCGAGAAGGCTCGTCAATTTGCATCGGAGACTGCCCGCCGCGGTGGGATCGTTCTATTTGTAGGAACGAAGAAGCAGGCTTCAGATGCGGTTAAGACCGCAGCAGAGGCGTGCGACATGCCGTATGTGAACCATCGCTGGCTCGGTGGGTTGCTGACCAACTTCCAGACGATTTCGCGCCGGATCAAGCGGCTGCACGACCTCGAGCGCTACGCCGCTGAGGGCCAGCTGTCACTCCTCCCAACCAAGGAGCGCATGAATGCTGAGGCCGACCTTGCCAAGCTGCAGGCGAACCTTGGCGGTGTAAAGGACATGCCTCGCGTGCCTGACGCGATTGTAGTCTTCGACCTCAACACCGAGGAAATCGCAGTTAAGGAGGCCAACCGCCTTCGTATTCCGGTTATCGGACTCGTCGACACCAACTGCGACCCAACCGGCGTGGACTTTGTCATCCCTGGCAACGACGACGCCATGCGTTCATGCCAGCTGATCGCAAACTCGCTCAGCGATGTGATCGCCGAATCGCGCGGTCAGTTCCGTGCAGAGGAAGAGCGTGCGAAGGCTGAAGCAGCTGCTCGTGCCGCCGCCGATAAGGAGGCACGCGAGAAGCGCGAGGCTGAAGAGGCGGCTCGCCGTCTCGCCGTCGAGGAAGAGGCAGCCGCTAAGGCTGCAGCTCAGGCGAAGGTGATCGAGGCCGCAGAGGCTGAGAAGGCCCGCGCTGAGGCAGAGGAGGCTGTGCGTGCCGCTGTCGCTGAGCGCGTAGCTGAAGCCGAGGCAACAGCTGCTGAGGAGGCCCCTGCTGAGGAGGCCCCTGCTGAGGAGGCCCCTGCTGAGGA
>CALJKH010000040.1 GCA_937973575.1 uncultured Solirubrobacterales bacterium
AATCCACTTGATCGAGTTACCCGCACGTGAGTCAGCCACCGCGTTAAGGCTCAAGGTCGTGACCTTCGTCTTGAAGTTGAACTTCAAACCAACCTGAGACAGCAACCGTGGCGCACCAAGCTCCACCACACTCCACTCTGTGGAAACAGGCTCGCTCTCATTGCCAGCAGCATCAGTCTGCTTCACGCGGAATGTGTGATCTCCAAGAGCAAGGCCAGTCAAAGTCACCTGCGAGTGGCCATCGCTAACTGGAGCGGAACACCCGGCGTACTCACCTCCGTCAAGGGAACAGATGAATGATGCGCCGTCCTCACCGGTGAACTTGATCTTCGCCGTAGTGCTGGTGGTTGGATTGCTTGGCACACCAGACAGCACCGGTGCCGCAGGCGCGTTGGCGTCAACAGTCCACTCAGCAGTTGCGGTGCCACTTATGTTCAGAAGGGAGTCCGTTGCCTTGACGGAGAACGAGTGCGGACCATCGCTGAGGTCAGTCAAATTCTGGGGTGTGGTGCATGTATGCCAGTAGCCATCGTCAACCTTGCAGACCGAGGTTGCGTCCACGTCGCTTGTGAAGGTGATGCTGGCTGAGTTGCTCGTGACCAGACCGCTTGGCGCACCGGAGATAACCGGCGTCGCAGGAGCGGTGGTATCGACTGTCCACTCGGAGGTCGCTGGAAGGCTTGTGTTGCCAGCTGCATCAGTGGCCTTCACTGAAAAACTGTGGGGCCCATCAGCGAGGTTCGACAGAGACTTCGGTGACGTACATGCTTCGTACCCCCCGCGGTCAACAGAACAGGTCAAGGTCGCATTCGCCTCACCGCTGAAGACGAGGCTCGCCGATGTGGCCTTGGTGAGACTGTACGGGGCACCTGAGAGAGCCGGGGCGTCCGGCGCGAAGTCGTCAACTGTCCAGGTTGTGGTCGTCACATCCGACTCATTGCTACCAGCATCAACCTGCTTAACAGAAAGGGTGTGCTGCCCCTCGCTCAACGGACCAAATTCCGCCGCCCCGCCAGCTGGAACCTCAGCGGTTGTATCCGCGCAGTCAACGGTGAAGGTGTTGTAATAGCTGGGGTTCGGCATGAATCCTGCTTTCTCGCCGATCAGGAACTTCCTACCCTGTCCGTTCTGATACTTGGAGACGAAATCTTCACAGGCGGTGCCGTAACTCCAGTTGCCCGGGAACGCTCGCCACATAGCACCAAGCGTCACCCCGCTCGGGAAGGAGGAGGCGAGCTTGTCTCCGAGCCAGCTCTTGAAAATACCCTGGGCAAACCCCCAGTAAAACGCTTCGTAATTCGATGGCTCGCCCCAGTGGATCACGGTGTCCCAGCCAACAGTCAGGTCGGTCTTACCTCCCGGCGTGGGAGCCTCCTTCGGGCACTCGACGTACTCGGCCTCGTCAATGCTGCACAGAAGCGTTGCTCCCGCTTCACCACTCGCGGTGAAAGGCACTATGGCCTGTGAAGTGCCGGAGTTAACGGGTGACGTCACGGTCGGCGCGTCCGGGGGTGTTGTATCTAGCGGACCGGCTGCAGCCGTTCCAGCGAAGGCAAGCGAGGCGAGCATTGCGACTGCGCTGACTGCGGTCAGGGCGGTGCTGCGGGTGCGGAGTGCGGGCATCGAGATGTTCTTTCTAGGGCGGTGAAGGTTTTGCGGAGGTTCAAACAATACAGAGCCCAGAGAAAAGGGCCGCACATGGCGGCCCCTTGGCTAAACAGATCTGGCTGTAGCGCCAGCTACGGGAGCCTGGCTACTTCTTGGTGCTGTACCAACCGGACCACTTGCCCTTGGTGTCCTTAACTCGGACCCAGAAGGCAACCTCGCCTGCTCGAAGCGTCACGGTCGTTGCGTACTGGCGAATCTTGGCCGGCTGCTGGACTGCATTGGCAGCAGGGCGCTTTTCATGGCTGAAGTACTCAATCCACTTGATCGAGTTACCACGCACCCGCGTGTCGGCAACAGCCTTCAAGGTCAGGGTAGTCACCTTGGTCTTCTGGTTGAACTTGATCCCTACCTTCGAAAGAACCGGGGCTGAGTGAGGAGCAGTTCCCACGGTCCAACTCCTGGTAACAGCCGAGGACTCATTGCCAGCCCTGTCAACCTGCTTCACCGCAAGCGTGTGCGGACCATTGCTGAGTGATGTGAACTGCCCGGGCCCGCCAGCGCCTACCTCAGCCAACGTGCTTGAGCAGTCAAGAGCGAAGCTGCTGTAGGTCGTGGGGGCCGAATCCCCGTTAGTAACTCCAAAGAGAAGCTTCTGCTGCCCGAGTGATTGCGCTGCCGCCTCGCAGGAGGGAGCGTAGGAGCCATATCCAATCGCAGTCAAGAAGGTGGCAAGAGTCACACCGTCCGCGAAGCTAGAGGCGGGAAGGAACATTGGCGCCCATGAGGGACCGTCACTGGGATTTTCGAAGCCCCAGGCGAGACTTGCCCAGCCCGGCGACTCGCCCCAGTGAAGCTTGGTGTCCCAACCGACGGTGATCGTGCCCTTGTCACCCGGTGAAGCATTCGAAATGGGGCAGTTAGTAAAGGCGCCACCGTCAAGGCTGCACACAAAGCTGGCACCCTGCTCGCCGCTGGCAGTGAACGGCACAGTCGTGCCTGAGAAGCTGGAATTGGCAGGCGATGTGAGAGTCGGTGCTGCTGGCGCCGTGGCGTCCACCGTCCACGATGCCTTGCTCTGCGACCCAACATTCCCGGCTGAATCAATTCCCCTCACTGCAAGGCTATGAGCGCCGTCTTGAAGGCCGCTAAACGACTTAGGCGATACGCATGCAGTGAAGTCGCCGTTGTCAACGGAGCATTCGAACGTTGTGTTCTCCTCGGTGGATGTGAAACCGATCGAAGCAGACTGCGCCTGCGTGTTCGCCTCTGGCTCCCCGGAAAGCGTTGGCGCATTCGGGCCTTGCGTATCCAGAATCCAGGTCGCTTCCGCAACCAAAGAGTCTTTGCCGTCAATCACCTGCTTGAACCGAACAATTTGGGTACCGTCGTTACCGCAAGGCCCCCGATAGTTGGTGATCGTGCAGGAGACGACGGTATCGGTCGTCACACCGTCAGCTGAGCTGCCGGGTTCAATCGTGATGCCGGCCCATTGGGGCATCCAATAATCAGCCAGGGTCGAGCAGCGAGTGAAGTCAGAAGTCTGCCCATCTGGGGTTTTCACGTAACACCACAGCACTCCACGGGAAGCGTGCGCGAGTTGGAACTGAACTTGACCTTTCGCGCGCCCGCCAACAGGGGCATCAATCAGCTTGGGCGCGAGGTAGACACTGCCAACCTCGCTGGTGTTGCTGGCTTCGTCAGCTTGGCGTACGGAGATGCTCTGCTCGCCGCCAGTCAGGTCGGTGACGGTGAACTTGCCCGCCGTGCCAACAACGCTAGTGCAGACACCCCAATCGCCATCGTTATAACGACACTCAACAGTTCCGCCTTCCTCAGACAAGGTGAAGTCAACCGTCGTGCTGACAGGGTTGCTCACAAGCGCATCTTCAGCAGTGAACGAGCCTGGTGCGTCTGGAGCTGTTGTGTCAATCTGGCCCGCAGCGGCCGAGCCTGCGAAAGCGAACGAAGCAACGACTGCGAGTGAGCTGACGGCGACTAGAAGCTTGCGACGGGAACTGACTGAGGGCATTTGAAGACGTCTTTCTTAAAGGGGACGATTCTTAGAGCGCGACCGAGACTACATAGGTTGTAGAAAATTCGCAAAGGTCAACCGCAACTCAAACAAAAAGGGCCGCGCATGGCGGCCCCTCAACTACTCAGAGTCTTCGGCTAGCTACCAGCCGATCGCGCCTGGCTTGAACCTTGTCCGGTACCAACCCGACCACTTCAGGTTGGTGTCCTTAAAGCGGACCCAGAAGGCAACCTGCCCGGGAGTAAGGCTC
>CALJKH010000041.1 GCA_937973575.1 uncultured Solirubrobacterales bacterium
CCTGTTTCGCCTCAGTCAGCTGGGCAGCTATCAGCTGGCAGCGACGATTCCTGCCGACATGGGAAGGCGTCGACAGCCTGCTGGCGCGTGTGATTTTTGCCCTGTCCACTATCGCGGTTTCGAGTTACCTAACTGGCTTTGTCGGCCTGTTCAGCATCGTTTGGCTGTCGGTCCTTTTGCTGGCAAGCGGCCCGCTTGCATGGCGCCTTTGGCGCACCGACTCGCCTGACTCACCCCGTTCTCAGGGCCAGATGCCCCCGGTCTGGCTGCTGGCGGTGCTTACGGGTTGTTTGGCTGTTCTGTTTGCAGAGTGGTTCATCCCTATTGATCAGGCGTTCCACACTGGCCTGGCCGGGACGGACTCGCTCTGGTACCACCTCCCCGCCGCGCTGCGCTTCTACCAAACAGGCTCGCTGCTGCATGTCAACTACAACGAGCCGCTTTTCCAGACCTACTTCTACCCACTGCTTGGGTCCGTCTACCACGCAGTCGGCATGGTCTTCCTCAGCAGGGACTTCCTCTCCCCTCTTATTAACTTTGGCTTCCTGCTCGGAACTCTCCTAGCGGCCGGCTCAATCGGGAGTCGCATGAAGGTTGCAATCCCAGCCGTTCTGGGAGCAGGCGTTGTCTTTGGAACGAACGCGATGATGAGCGGGTCCGCCGGCAGCGCGATGGCTGACGCCCCGGCGACATTCTTCTTTGTCGCAGCCGTGGCGCTGATGCTGCGTGACCCTGATGCGCGGGCAGTGATCTTCATCGCCGGTCTCGCACTTGGCCTAGGACTTGGAGTCAAGCTGACGGTTGCGATCCCAACCACAGTCTTTGCTCTTGGAGTTCTCGTGCTTGCCGCGCGCGGTCAGCGTTTGAAAACGCTTGGAGTCTTCACCGGCGGCATTGCGCTGACGGGCGGCTTTTGGTTCCTTCGCGACTTGCTCAACACAGGAAGCCCCCTTCCGCTTCTCAACATCCCGCTGCTCCCGCGACCCCAAATTGGCGAGCAGATGTCAACGATGCACTCGATCTCCGAGTACTTCGGTAATGCGACGGTGATGTTCGACATGCTGCCGGCCGCATGGCACGGCCGCCTTGGTGCCCTTTGGCCGCTGATGCTGGCAGGCGCTCTTATTGGACCCTTCATCCTTCTCGTGAAGCCGCCGAATGGCAAGCCTGCCAAGGCCTGGCGCCTTGCCGGGCTCGTTGCGCTCGCTGCGCTAATCGGATACTTCTTCACCCCTGGAACCGCGGCCGGTCCGCCCGGCGGGCCAATCAAGGGCTTGGTGTGGGACACCCGTTTCATCGCTCCGGCATTGGCACTCGGCCTCGCGCTACTGCCATGCGCCGTGGCCCAGTGGCTCTCAGACCGCTGGCGAAACCTGCTGGCGCTGCCGTTGGGCTTTCTCCTTGTGGCCACGGCTCTGACGACGCGCTGGTGGCACTTGCAGAGCACCGACACGACCGCCCTTCTCGCGCTGCCTCCCTCCATCCACCCTTCAGCCTCAACAGTTCTCTCGGGCATAGCTTCGCCGGTGATCACAGGGACCTTGGTCGCAGCTGGTGGACTCGGGCTGTGGCTTGTCTGGCGTCGCCAAAGTCACGAACAGCGTCGAGTCACCCTCGTGGTGGGTCTAGTTGTCGTTCTCGCTGGTGGCTGGGTGGTGGCCAATGACTACGGGAAGGCGAGAACGAGGGGTTACGGAGCCCAACTTCCAGACTTTGACTCGCGGAGGATCGGCGTCGTAGGTACTGCAGGTGTCTTCAACCAGTACCTCATGTCTGGTGGCCACCTACAGAACCATGTTGTCTACATTGGGGTGCGGAGACCGAACGGTTCCTTCCGCTCTGCAACGAGCTGCATTGGGATCCGACGACTCGTAAATCAAGGTCACTTTGACTTTGTCGTTGTGGCACCAAACCGTGATATTTGGAAGCAGCAGACACTCCACAATCCCCTGATCGATTGGCTCCGCAACTACCCCGGCCTAACCTTTGTTCGCTGGCTTCCAGGCCTGCCAAACAACTACTCGGCGGTACGCGAAGCAGAGGCAGATAGGTTTGCTCTCTACAAGGTCACCGGCACGCTGAGGCCTGGAGCATGCAAGCTTGACGCGTTTAGGGCGAAGCCCCTCCGTAACCCGCGTAACTGAGCAGCAGGGACCAAGCTTCACCCGTTGAAACCCTTTAGAACGCGCTAATGCTGAGCACCGCCACCTACCTAATTGACACACTCCTGCTGCTCGCGTCCGTGGCGTCCGTTGTCATCGCCGGCCGCGCAGTACAGCTGCGGTTCCTGCCGGAGTGGCGTGGCCCAGACCTGATCCTTGCGCGGGCGATTGTTGCTCTAAGCAGCGTGATGATCTGGTGTTACCTACTGGGCTCGGTTGGCGGGTTCTCAAAGTGGCCGCTGGCAATCGCCTTCATCCTTACTGGGCCGGCCTTCCACTTCGCGTTCAAGCCGAAGGGCAACGGCTTTGGTGACTTCGGCGAGTACCCCGGCGCCGCGGCTCTCGGTCTGGCCATTGGCGGCATGGCGCTGCTCGGGATTTGGCTGATTCAGGTCCGCTACGCAATGAAGGTTGGGCTGACCGGAACGGACCCGCTCTGGTACCACATGCCCTTCGCACTGAGGTTCTTCCAGACGCACTCGCTGCTCAGCGTCAACTACGCAGAGCCACTGTTCCAGACCTACTTCTACCCATCGTCGGGATCGGTCTTCCACGCACTTGGGATGGTTTTCTATGAGCGTGATTTCCTCTCGATCTACATCAACGTCCTCTGGCTGGGCCTTGCCGTCCTGGCAGGGGCATCAATCGGGCATCGCAAGGGTGTTGCTGCCACATCAGCTCTTGGCGTCATGGCCGTTTTCGCGGCTGACGGCGTTCTGCGCGGCAATGCCGGCAGCGCGATGGTTGACACGCCTTCAACCTTCTTCTTTCTCGCGGCCTGCGCGATTCTGCTGCGCGACCCATCCGGTAAGGCTGCACTAGCGATTGCTGGGTTGGCGGCTGGGCTAGGCCTTGCCTTCAAGCTGACCATTGCGATCCCGATCGTGGCTCTCACCGTGGCTGTGTTTGTGTTGGCTGGTAAGGGCCATCGGATCCGCAACACGGGCATCTGGCTGATTTCAATTCTTGCGACTTCCCTGTTCTGGTTCATCCGCAACTTCGTTGAAGCCGGCAACCCGCTTCCTCTCCTGAAGCTGCCGTTCTTCCCGAGCGCCACCATGGGCGGGCTCTGATCCTGCGCACCTGATCCGCCGGCCCTGATCCCGGGCCGGTGCGTCTCAGTTTCCGAG
>CALJKH010000042.1 GCA_937973575.1 uncultured Solirubrobacterales bacterium
TGATGCCATCTAGTAATGCCTCTCGGCGAAACATCGCCGTTGCTGTCGCAGTTGTTGTTTGCCTTGCGTTACCTGTCGGAGTGGCCGGCGCTAGTCCGCCGAACGTCACATCAATGGTCGTCTCGAAGGCCGGTGTGATCCTTCAGCCGACAACCGTCAGCGCGCACTCGTTCACGATTCCAGTCGGTTCACGCAAGTGCACTGTTGCCGAGGGGACGCCTCTGGCCGCTCTCAAGGCCACAGGGATCGTCTTCCACGTTAAGGACTACGCGAAGTGCTCGACTAAGCCGTCAGCTTCCGCTGGGCTATTTTTGGATCGGATCTTGACGACGTCAAACACCGGCTCCTCGGGCTGGACTTTCAAGGTCAACAACCGTGCTGGCACTGCCGGTTCAGCTGATGCCTCCGGACCATTCGGAACCGGGCCGCTTGCCAATGGCGACAAGGTTGTCTGGTTCTGGTGCGTCTTTGACGCCAACTGGGCCTGCCAGAGGAACCTCTCAATTTCAGCCCCGACAGCTGCATCGCCCGGCTCGACAATCACTGTGACCGTTACAGCGGTTGATGACTTTGGGGCTGCTATTCCAGCCAGCAGGGTGAAGGTCACGGCTGGGTCGGCTACTGCCACAACATCGGCCGACGGTAAGGCCAGCCTGAAGGTGCCTGCAACGGCGGGGCAGGTCTCCGTTCGCGCGGTTGATGCTGTGCCCGCGAGTTCGCGTTACGTGCAGCGTGTTCCTTCCTTTCCTGTCGTTGTGACAGTCGGCTAAAGCGCGTCGGCAGCAACAGCAATGAAGGGTCTCTCCGTACTAGTAGTCGCAGGTTCACTTCTGGTGGTCGTCACGACCGCCGGCTGTGGTCTGGGCGCTGGTTCGGATGACGGCGTGGCGTCGCTAAGCGTCACGGCTGACTTCGGTTCGGTCCCCGTCGGCAAGGTGGCAAAGACAAAGCCCACCTCGTCTGAGACTGCAATGAGGCAGCTTCAGCGCCTTTACCCGGTGAGCACATCATTCGGGGGGCGCTTCGTGAAAGGAATTGGCAATCGGTCCGGAGGGTCCCGAGGCGGGCGCCCCTTCGATTGGTTCTACTTCGTGAACGGAGCCGAGGCCCCAGTTGGGGCTGCGGACACTCTGGTGCGCAATGGCGACTCAGTTTGGTGGGACTACCGCGACTGGGGTGCAGCCACCCATGTGCCCGCCGTGGTGGGATCCTGGCCGCACCCATTCACTGGGACTGGCTCCAATAAGAGGCCGTCAGTTCGCATCCTCTGCGCGCAGGCGGCTGATTCGGCTTGCACAGTTGTCGAGAAGCAGCTTGCTGCCGTGGGAGCCAATGTGTCACGCGGTGCCTTTGGCGCCGCAGTGCAGGGGAGTCCGGTCCGCGTTTTGGTTGGTGAGTGGAAGGTGATTCGTTCTGATCCAGCTGCCCAACTCCTCGAGCAGGGCCCATCGGCGTCAGGTGTCTACCTCAAGCCAGCTGCTTCAGGCGACACAGTCTCGCTTCTCAACCCAACTGGAAACCTCGCGAGGTCTCTCGGCACGGGAAGCAGCTTCGTTGCGGCGACTGTCTTAGATGCCGGACCTCCCACATGGGTTGTCAGCGGCACGAGCGCCGGATCTGTGGCGTCTGCAGCCAGCCATCTGACAGAGAGAGATCTGCACCTCCATTACGCAGTCGCGTGGACCGCTAATCGCGCTTATTCAGCTCCTCAGGTTGGGATCGGTGAGTAACGCTGATGGGTAAGGCGGGTACTTCGTTAGCAGCCGCACGGGCCGGAGTCGGTGCGATCTGGTGTGGGGTAGTAATGACGCTCGCGCTGACAGTTGACCACCCAGCCTTCTTAGGCGGATTGCTGGTCATCGTTCTAGTTGCAGGATCGTTCTGCGGCTGTAACGCAGAGATGCTTAGAGCAGCCAGGTTCGCCATCCCGCTGGCGTTGGCAGTGGCTCTACTGAATGGGCTGATTTCCCGCGATGGGCTCACCGTTGTAGCGAGGCTCGGAGTGTTCCCGGTTGTCGGGCGGCTGGATGTGACCCTTGAGGCACTCGTGTGGGGACTAGTACTTGGGCTGCGAGTCGTCCTCGTTATGTCGGTAGCTGTCCTCTTCGGCTCCGTTGTGGACCAAGACGCGCTGATGAACATCGTCAGGCGGCGAGCTGGGCGGTTCGGCCTGACCACAGTTGTGGCTGGCCGCCTAATGCCTCTTCTGGCAGCCGACGGCCGCCGCATGGCGGAGGCAAGAAGGACGCTTGCTGATGGGGAGGAAGTGTCAAGGCTCGACCTCGTCGGGGCGATAGCCGCTGGCGCACTTGACCGGGCAGCAGACGCAGCAGCGGCTTTGGAGCTGAGGGGTTTGGGGGATTCACCCTGCCTAGCTGTCCCACTCAAACGCCCATGGTCACGGCACGACTACGCGATCTTCATGAGCGCGCTGGCGGCGGGAATAACGATTGCTGTCGCGTTGATACTTGGTTGGGTCAGCTTTCGGTCACAGACTGAGGTTCATGGGGCTTGGGGAGTCGGTCTGGCAGCTGCAACTGTGTTGACTGCGTTCTGGCTACTAATTCCGTTTGCTGGGCGGAAAGGAATTGGGCGTTGATGAATCGCACGGCTGTGAGCGTCGACGCCTTCGCCTTCCAGCCCGATGACGTCCTGCTGTTCGGCAGCGAGACCGCCGGAGCGCCGGAGGCGGTGCATGCCGCCGCCACGCCTTTCGACGCGCATACCGATATTCCCGAAAGCTTTGATCCCGCCAAGGCCGATCAACCGGGGCAGGGCCAGTTCAGCCTCTATGCCGCCGCCAAAGGGGGCTTGCGCGGCGCGGCAGTGGCGGTCTTTGCGCCGCAGGGGCCAGAAGGGGCAGAAGCTCTCGCCAAGGCGCAGGCCATTG
>CALJKH010000043.1 GCA_937973575.1 uncultured Solirubrobacterales bacterium
GTTCGACGGGAGCCAGTTGATCCTGACGCTGGGATTGAGGCAATGGACGCCGTGACCTTTGACGAGGTCGTGGCGATTGCTGCCGCAGTTCCCGACAACCCCTCGATCTCATGCGTTGGTCCGCATGACGCTGAGGAGTTCGCTGTCTAGCTAAGAGAGTCTTGTGCGCCAGAGAGCCTGGCGTTAGATCTCGCGACCATCAAGAGCTGGCAGTACCTGCTCAATCAGGACGTCGAACCGCAGGTTGAGGAGCCGTTCGCAATCGGCTCGTGAAGCCTTGCCTGTGAGCAGCTGCCAGACAATCTCGTCGGTCGCCCGCTGCTCTGCCTGAAGTGAAATTCGAGTCAGGTCATTCTCTTTGACGAGCTTCCGGACGAAGTGGAGAATCACCATCGCAAGGTTGGTCCGAAGGTCTGCTCGGCGCGCAGCTAGGTGAGCCGCGATTGAGGCGCCCTCACCTCCGAACAGCCATGGCTGCCCATCCTCTTCAGCCCAATCGAGGAAGCGCGAGATGGCCTTGGCCGCAGCCTCTTCAAACTCCTCGTTTGACTCGAGTCCCTCATTGGGCAGGTCAACAAAGATGCGAGCGAAGTGATGCTCGTAGTCGTCAAATAGAGCTTCGGCGATCGGAGTGATCCCACCCCCAGGGAAGTAGCGCGAGACAAGCTGGCGTGTGATGCCAGCTTCTTCGGCGATGTCCTCAAGCGACGCGTCCGGGTTGACAAGAAACACTCGGCGCGCTGCCTCCAAGATCAGCTGCTTGCGCTCCTCAGGGGAATAACGCTGGCGGTCTGAATCGGTGACCTCTTTTGCTCTCGCCATTCCTACACTGTAGACAATTTGCGGCTCGTCAACCGACAGATGTCCGGGCGAGTCCTAAAACAACGCGCGGCTAGCCGCACACGCGCGGGCTTATTTAGCCGACTGAGACCATTCGCTCGATCGGAATCCGCGCAAGATCTGCGATCCCGGCCTCCACCTTCACTTCGAACTTGTCGTCGCGGAGCGCATCAAGCACCTTCGGCAGGGTGATCATCTTCATGTATTTGCAGGCAGCCATTCGATTGGCCGGGACGAAGTTGGCGGTTGGGTCAGCCATTTGGAGCGGGTGCAGCATCCCAGTCTCGGTGGCGATGATCTTGGTGCCACCTGGATTCTGCTTTACATAATCCAGCATCCCTCCGGTGGAGAGAATGCTCACACCCTCACTATCAATGTCACCTGAAGCGACATATTCCAAGACTTGCGTCGTGCAGCCACACTCTGGGTGGACTAGGAACTCAGCACCAGGGTTTTCACCGCGGACCGACTCAATGTCAGACGGCTTGATCCCAGCATGGACATGGCACTCGCCGTCCCACACATGCAGTCCTCGACCAAGCTCACGCTCCACAAAGGCTCCAAGGAACATGTCAGGGCCAAACAGGATTTCGTGGTCAGCGCCGCGCTCGTCAAGGATGTGCCTGACAACAGCGACCGCGTTGCTTGAGGTCACGCACCAGTCGGTCTCAGCCTTCACCTCGGCAGTCGTGTTCACATACATCACGACAGTTGCGCCAGGGTGCTGGGCCTTCCAATCACGCAGCTGGTCAGCAGTGATTGAGTCAGCCAGCGAACAGCCAGCGTCAAGGTCCGGGATGTAGACATTCTTCTCAGGCGAGAGGATTGATGCGGTTTCGGCCATGAAGTGGACTCCGCAGAAGATGATGTTCTCCTGCTCGCACCGGGCACCCTCGCGTGAAAGTCCAAGGGAATCCCCCACATAGTCGGCAACATCCTGAACCTCTGGCAACTCGTAGTTGTGAGCGAGGATCACGGCGTTCTTCTCGCGCGCGAGTTCGCGGATCTCCGCCTGAAGCTCCTTGACTACCTCTGGGGCCAGAACCTCTGGCGCAGGCGTGCCATCCAGCATGGGAAGGGAGGTTCCGGTGGCTTCAACGTTGGTCATTTAGGAATGCTCGATTAGAAGGGAGAGGTCCAAGGTTGGGGCTGAGTGGGTAAGGGCACCGACTGAGATGAAGTTTACGCCGGTCTCAGCAATCTCCCGAACAGATTCCAGGTCAACCCCACCGGACGCCTCAGTCTCAGCCCGCTTTCCAACAAGGCCAACCGCGGCCCGTAGCTGGCCAGTGTCCATGTTGTCGAGCAGGAGTCTCGGAGCGCCAGCCCCGAGAGCCTCGGCAACCTCGGTCAAGTTGCGTACCTCAACCTCGATCGGAAGCTTTGGATCCCATCTGCGGCACGCCTCGACCGCCGCCGCAATCCCACCTGCCATAGCGATGTGGTTCTCCTTCAGAAGGAATGCGTCGTAGAGCCCAATTCGGTGGTTGGTCCCGCCACCTGCAGCAACTGCAGCCTTCTGCAGCATCCGCAGGCCAGGATCTGTCTTGCGGGTATCAAGAATCTTGGCGCCGGTTCCATCCACAGCTTTGACGAACTTGGCGGTCATTGTGGCTGTGCCAGAGAGCCCACCGAGCAAGTTAAGGGCAGTTCGCTCTGCTGTGAGGATCGCTCGCGCAGAGCCTGTGATTGTGGCGACGGGGCCTTCCTCGCGCCACTCTCCCTCATCACACTGGACTTCGAACTGGGCTCCGTCGTCAAGAGTTTGAAACGCGATGCGAGCGCAATCGAGCCCGTACACGACGCCAGGCTGCTTCTGGACGATTCGAGCCTCAGCCTCTAGCCCCTCAGGGACCGAAGCGAGAGTTGTGATGTCGCCTTCGCCGACGTCCTCAGCCAAAGCGCGGTCCACAACCTCAGCGATCATGCCCCGATTCACCCCGTTGCTCACTTGGACGCGCCTTCTAGAAGCCAGGCCCGCGCAAAGCCATCAAGGTCACCGTCTAGAACGCGCTGGGGGTCACCTACTTCAACATTTGTTCTGTGGTCCTTGACCATCGCGTAGGGGTGAAGGACATAGGAGCGGATCTGGGAGCCGAAATTGACATCTTGGGCCTCCCCCTTCTCAGCTGAAATCTCCTCGCGGCGCTTCTGCTCTTCGCGCTCAATCAGCTTTGCTCGCAACATGCCCATGGCGGTTTGACGGTTAGCTGTTTGAGAGCGTTCGTTTTGGCACTGAACAACAATGCCGGAGGGACGGTGGGTAATCCGCACTGCTGAGTCTGTCTTGTTGACGTGCTGGCCGCCAGCACCTGATGCGCGGTAGGTGTCAACCTGGAGGTCGTCGTCCTCAATCACGATTTCGCCGGTGTCTTCGATGACTGGGGCAACCTCAACACCAGCGAACGAGGTCTGGCGCCGGTTTGCAGAGTCAAAGGGACTCAGCCGAACCAGGCGGTGAACCCCGCGCTCAGCCTGGTAGAGCCCGTAGGCGTTCTCGCCGCTGGCCTTGAAGGTCGCCGACTTGATGCCAGCCTCTTCACCAGCAGACACTTCAAGAAGCTCTGTCTTGAATCCGCGACCTTCAGCCCAGCGCAATTCCATGCGGAGAACCATCTCTGCCCAGTCTTGGGCATCAGTTCCGCCAGCACCGGCGTTGATCGACACAAGGGCATCGCCCCCGTCGTACTTCCCAGAGAAGAGGCGCTCCTCCTCAAGTCGCTCGAGGCGATCCTCCATTGAGTTGAGCATCACCTCGAGTTCGTCCGCCATGGACTCGTCCTCTTTGGCCATCTCAACGAGGTCGTCAAGGTCATTTACATCTGACTCGAGCGAGCGGAAAGAGGTAATGCGCTTCTGCACGCGAGCGTGTTCAGCAGATGTCTTCGTGGCGTTCTCCTGGTCATCCCAGAAGCCGCCAGCCCCCATCTCTTCCTCTAGCTGAGCTAGGCGTGTATCGAGAGAAGCAGGGTCAAAGATAATCCGCGAGCAGCTTCAGCTGGTCGCGGATTGCCGCAAGACGCTGCGGTGTCGAGACTGTCGCGTCAGCCACTTATGCCCCGTGGCACTTCTTGTACTTCTTGCCCGAACCACATGGGCACGGATCGTTACGGCCAATCAGGTCATCGTCCGTCGCAACCCGTTGCTCAATCGGTTGAGCACCAGGAATGTTGAGCTCCGTCAGGACAGCGTTGATCTTGTTGATCGCCTTCTTGTCCCCACGGTTGGCTGCCTCAATTACATCGATTCCAACAGCGTTGATGACATAGGCCTCAAGCTGCTCAGGATCGTTGATGTCAACTTGGGACGGATCTGTTGGCACCGCGGCCGATACAGCGGCATCGGCGGGCACGTTGCCCTGTGCAAGTGCGCCGGCCGCCGCAGCTGCCAGTGCTGAAGGCTGTGAGTCAGTGCCGCCTGAGTAGTTGAGTGAGGTGCCTACACCTGAACCGGTTGTAGGCCCTGGCAGGACTGCCTCGCCATCAACCTCGACAACTACGTTGAACACCATCAACGCGTAGTCGTTCCAAATCGTGTCCATCAGGTCGCCAAAGAGAACGAAGCCCTCGTTCTTGTAAGCAACCAGCGGCTCAATCTGAGCAAACCCGCGCAGGTGGATGCCCTCGCGCAGGTAGTCCATGTCATAGAGGTGTTCCTTCCAGCGCTGATCAATGATCTGCAGCAGGAGGTAGCGCTCAAGCTCGCCCATCAGCTCAGCGCCGAGTTCCTCAGCCCGCTTCTCATAGCTTGCAATGAGGAAGTCCTCTACGGCCTCGCTGACTTCACCGCGGTCTACATCGTTGCTTTGGAACTGCTCGCGAAGGGCGTCAGCCGGTGCGATCTCATCAAGTCGGTCAAAGAGGCCGGGGACATCCCACTCCTCAACAAAATCACCTTGCGTGTACTCATCAACAAGACGGTCAGCGAGCCGCTTCATTTCCTCACGGGCTTGGTCACCAAGGTCGGCGCCTTCAAGAATCTCGTCGCGGTAGCGATAGATGACTTCACGCTGCTGGTTGAGCACATCGTCGTACTCAAGGACGCGCTTACGCATCAGGAAGTTCTGCTCTTCAACCTTGCTCTGGGCCTTCTCGATCTGCTTGCTGAGCATGCCCGCCTCGATCGGCTCTTCAAAGCCCTGCTCGTCGACTGACCCAAGACGATCAAGGATCTTGTAGATCCGGTCGCCTGCGAAGAGACGAACTAGGTCGTCCTCAGCTGACAGGAAGAAGCGTGACCAGCCCGGGTCGCCCTGACGACCGGCGCGGCCTCGAAGCTGATTGTCGATGCGGCGTGATTCGTGGCGCTCAGTACCGATGATGCAAAGGCCGCCAGCTGCCATAACAGCCTCACGGTTGGCCTCAACTTCAGGCTCGAACTGGGCTGTGAACTTGGCGACTGCCTCGTCGTAGCCGTCTTGGCCTTCCTTGATCTTGGCCTTCTCGAGCTCAAGAGCGACAAGCTGCTCGACATTGCCACCGAGCTTGATGTCGACGCCACGACCGGCCATGTTGGTTGCGATCGTCACAGCACCTGGGAGACCAGCGAGAGCGATCGTCTCGCCTTCGCGCTCTGCGAACTCTGGCTTGGCGTTAAGGACGCTGTGCGGGATTCCCTTCTTCTTCAGCTCTTCGCCGAGAAGCTCTGAAACCTCAACTGAGATCGTGCCGACAAGCACAGGTTGCCCATTGGCGTGGCGCTGCTCAACCTCGCGCACAACTGCAGCCCACTTACCATCGCGAGTCTTGAAGACTTGGTCGTTGTGGTCTTCTCGGACCATCTCCCGGTTCGTTGGAATCTGAACTACCTGAAGCTCGTAAATCTTCATGAACTCGGTGGCCTCAGTGAGAGCGGTACCGGTCATACCTGCGAGCTTCTCGTACATCCGGAAGTAGTTCTGGAGAGTGACCGTCGCGAGAGTTTGATTCTCCTCTTGGACTCGCACTCCCTCCTTCGCCTCAACAGCCTGGTGGAGTCCCTCTGACCAACGACGGCCCTCAAGGATGCGGCCGGTGAACTCGTCAATGATGTGGACCTCGCCGTCAACGACTGCGTAGTCGACATCGCGCTTGTAGAGGGATTCGGCCTTCAGCGACTGAATCAGGTGGTTTACGAGGAAGCCGTTCTCGGCCCGGTAAAGGTGGTCGATTTTCATGAACTTCTCGGCCTTTTCAACACCGCGCTCAGTTACAGCAACAGTCTTGTGCTTCTCGTCGAACTCAAAATCGAAGTCGGCGATGAACTCCTTCTTCTGCCTAGGGTCCATATTCTCTGGCCGCTCGCCTGCGGACATCGTCTTGGCCAGCTTCGCGAACTGGGCGTAGAGGTCGGCTGCCTGCTCAGGCGCACCGCTGATGATCAGCGGCGTACGGGCTTCGTCGATGAGGATGTTGTCGACCTCGTCGACGATCGCGTAGACATGTGACTTGGTGCGTTCACCCATGACTGCGCGCCCACCGTGCTGGACCTTTTCGTCAAGGCTTGTTGCCATGTTGTCGCGCAGGTAGTCGAAGCCAAACTCTGAGTTGGTGCCGTAGGTGACGTCACATGCGTAAGCCTCGCGCTTGGTCTCGTAGTCCTGCATGTTTTGGAGGATTCCGACCGATACGCCAAGAGCGTTGTAGACCGGCATCATCCACTCAGCGTCACGGCGAGCGAGGTAATCGTTGACGGTGACTACGTGTACTCCACGCCCGTTGAGGCTGTTCAGGACTACTGCCAAGGTCCCGGTAAGTGTCTTGCCTTCACCAGTCTTCATCTCGGCGATAGATCCGGTGTGCAGAACCATGCCGCCGACGAGCTGTACATCGAAGTGGCGCATGCCCATGGTGCGTTTGCCAGCTTCGCGAACTAGAGCGAAGCACTCCTCAAGCAGGTTGTCGAGCGGTTCCGGGTCCTCTCCGCGTGCCCGCTCACGGAGCGCGTCAGCGGCAGCTAGAAGCTCTGCGTCGTCGAGAAGTTCGAGCTCTGGCTCCCACGCAGTAATGCGCTCAACGCGCTGTTGAAACTGCTTGTACTTCTTGCCTTCGCCTATGCGCAGTGCACGCTCAATAATGGACACAGTGCGAGGCTACCAAGTGCCGGGACTCCTACCCGCGTACGCAGGCGGTAAGGCGCGTGCGAAGGTCATGCAATTGACCCTCTCAGCACCTGCTTCACGGAGCATTTTGGCAACCACACGGAGAGTTGCACCGGTCGTGTGGACATCGTCAACTACAAGGCATTGGGACGGTGCTGGCTGCCTCGCGTAGACCCTTATCCGCTCTTCCTGCAGCCGTTCCCGCCTCCCGGCCCCTGCCTGCCTTACTCCGGTGGGAGCTGGGCGCCGGCCCAGTGGCTGGGCAACTTTCCGGGATATTCGCGCAGCTAATGCCGTCGCAAGGATTGAAGCGTGGTCTACCCCAGTCTTGCGTTTACGCCGCGGATCCATGGGGACGGGAATGACTGCAAAGTCATGGGCTGACCAAAGGTGCGCGGGAACGCCTCCCGCCATTGCCTCGGCCATCAGTCTGGCGATCCGACCCGAGCCAGACTGTTTGAACGCGACAACGAGCGATGAGGCTTCAGTCCCGTGTCGAACAGCAGCACCGGCTTCATCCCATGGTGCATCGGCGGCTGGGCACGGTAAGCACGGCCTTGGGAGTGCGCACCGTGGGCAGAGATCAGGACCTACCGGGGAAAGCCTCGATAGACACGGCGGGCATAGAACTGCGCGTGGGTCACGCGGCTCGCATCCACAAGCAGCGCAACGCGGAGGCACCAGCAGGCTCACCGCCATGGCCATTGCATCGCGTATCGAGTTCATGCAACAACGATGCCAACCAAACTGAAAAATCTCTGCGGCGCCCCGCGCCGAAACAGCTGATCAATCAGCCAGTGAAAGCCGTGCACTTCCGGATGGTCTTGGTGGCCGTGACGCGGCCTGTGGCTGGGTCGAAACCAGCGCCATGCGAAGAGGATCGCTGGGTCAAGAAATTGGTCGTGAGCCCCAGCAGCTTGATCGTGTGATTGCCACCTGCGAGCCCTGTGAGGCGGATTACGCTGGAGAACCTGCGCTGCTGACCATCAACAGCCTTGCGTGCACGCGCAAAGCCTATGGGCCAGTTCTTTACATCAACGAGCTTGGAGTCAAGGTAAACCCGCGCGCCAGTTAGCTCTCGCCCACTGCCTCCGACATCAAGCGTGAAGCCAACGAACTTCGAGTACCTGACACAGCCGCCAGGGCCAGTACCAGTGGTTGAGCCAATGGTGGCGGTCGGGATAGCCGGCGCAGCTACCGCGACTCCAGATGAAGCTGCAAGTGCGACGCCGACGAACTGAGCTGCGAGGAACCTGCGTGATCTCTTCATGCAATCACGCTACCCGCGGCAGAGTCAGCCGCAAGAAAGTATTGGAGCCGTCAGTCTGATCGGGGAGTCAGTGTCGTCCCGTCCGAAACAGCGGCCTTGCCGGGACCCCCTGAATCGACTGTCATCTCGCCTAGAACCGTGATTTCTGAGCCAAACAGCACATCACCCTTCACCGTCAGCGACTCGCAGTTGATCAATGACGGCGCGCCGCCTGGGAAGTGATCCTCAAAGTCGGCGAGGAGCTTGTAGTGCGCTGAGTCAAGCTCGATGACAGGCGGTTGCCCGTTGCGCTCTGGCGCGAGGACCACATGGAAGTCCGGAGTAAGCGTGTAGGCGTCAGACCTAACTCCGAGTAGATCACTTGTTGCCTTGACAGGAGCAAAGCGGCTTCGGGGAACTCGGATGGCTTGGGCGCCTTCAAACAATGCGATGGCAGCTCCCATCGCTGACTCAAGCTGGATTACATCGACTGATTCAGGGTCGCCGGGATCAACTGTCTTACGGTTAACGATCATCGGGAGGTCGAGGACGCCACCCCCAGCTTCAAGGGCAGCGGCAAGGGCATCGAGGTCAATCCAGAGAGTGTTCGTGTTGAAGTAGCGATGCCTGCTCGTGTCTTGGAAGGCCTCTAGGTCAGTGTCAGCGGTCTGCGCCACCTCGCGCAGCAGAAGGCGGCCATCAGGCGTAGTGGCAAGGTGCCCACCCTTCCGGTCGGCTGCAGTGCGGTCCGCGACTTCCATCAGGAACGGAATCTCTTGGGACGCGAACCAAGCGAGAATCCGCTCGTCCAACACGGCGCCAAGATTGTCGGCGTTCGAAACAAAGGCCCAGCGGAATCCTTGTGACCGCAAAGTCTCCAACATGCCTGAGGTGACGAGGGCCGTGTAGAGGTCGCCGTGGCCAGGTGGCGCCCATTCCATTTCAGGATCATCTGGCCAGCTGACAGGGTGAAGATCGTCAGCCCGAAGCTTGGGCACCCTGTTCTGAAGAAAATCAAGCGGGACCCCCTCCAGCTCAAGGCCAGGGTGAGCGGCAAGGGCCTCAAGCGTGTCGTCACGCGTAGCAAATGAATTCATTAGCACTAGCGGAAGCCGCGCACCTGTCTGCTCCCTGAGGCCGAGCACCTGCTTGGCGATGATGTCGAGGAAGCTAAGGCCGTCCTTCGCCTCAATCAGGGACTTCGCCTTCGTCATCCCCATCCCGGTGCCAAGCCCACCGTTGAGCTTGATCATCACAGTGCTATCTAGGGCCGAGCGAGCGTCAGCAGCCTCCAGCTGATCTGCATCTGGCAACGACACAACTGGGCGAATTGACTCCTCGCTCAAGACTCCTAGCTCACCATCCGCGAGCTGGCGATGGAAACGAGTGAATGACTCGACGGCGGCATCACCCGCGCCGTCAGCTACGAGCTTGTCCTTGGCTGCCTCAAACGCTGAATGACTCATGCTCTAACGATCCTAGTGTCGCCTGCGGCAAAGAAAAGGCCCGCCGCCGTGAGGCAACGGGCCTTTGAAACCGTTTGTGGCCGAAGGGCCTAGTAGCGGTAGTGGTCTGGCTTGTACGGACCTTCAACAGGAACGCCAATGTAGGCGGCCTGATCAGGACGCAGCTCGGTGAGCTTGGCGCCAACTGCATCAAGGTGCAGGCGGGCTACCTTCTCGTCAAGGTGCTTAGGCAGGACGTAAACCTGCTTCTCGTAGTCGCTGTTCTTACCGAAGAGCTCGATCTGAGCAATCACCTGGTTGGTGAAGGAAGCGCTCATCACGAAGCTGGGGTGACCAGTTGCGTTACCGAGGTTGAGAAGACGACCCTCAGACAGAATGATCACTGAGTGACCGTCGGGGAATACCCACTCGTCAACCTGTGGCTTGATGTTGCGACGCTCAATTCCAGCAACGTCTGCAAGGCCAGCCATATCGATCTCGTTGTCGAAGTGACCGATGTTGCCAACGATCGCCTTGTCCTTCATGCGGGCCATGTCAGCTGCGCTGATGATGTCCTTGTTGCCAGTGGTCGTGATGAACACATCGGCCGTCTCAACGACGTTCTCGAGAGTGTTGATCTCGTACCCCTGCATTGCAGCCTGAAGGGCGCAAATCGGGTCGATCTCGGTGATGATGACCTTGGCACCCTGAACACGAAGTGATTCAGCTGAGCCCTTGCCTACATCGCCGAAGCCGAATACGACGCAGGTCTTACCCGCGAGCATTACGTCAACAGCACGGTTGATGCCGTCAACAAGTGAGTGGCGGCAGCCGTAGAGGTTGTCGAACTTGCTCTTGGTGACAGCGTCATTGACGTTGATCGCCGGGAAAAGGAGATCGTTGGTCTCTGCCAGCTGGTAGAGACGGTTAACGCCGGTGGTGGTTTCTTCGGTTACACCCATGATGCCTTCGGCGATCTTGGTGTAGCGCTCACCATCTTCAGCTACTGACTTCTGAAGGAGTGTGAGGAAGACCTCGAACTCTTCTGACTCTGCGCCGGCAGGATCCGGCACTGCGCCTGCGAGCTCGTACTCACGACCCTTGTGGACGAGCATCGTTGCGTCGCCACCGTCGTCGAGGATCATGTTGGGGCCGGTGCCGTCAGGCCAACGCACTACCTGCTCAGTGCACCACCAGTACTCCTCGAGTGTCTCGCCCTTCCATGCGTAGCAAGGAACGCCCTGGGGATCCTCAGGTGTGCCGTTAGGACCCACGACGACTGCAGCTGCAGCGTGGTCCTGCGTTGAGAAGATGTTGCATGACGCCCAACGAACCTCAGCGCCAAGCTCTACGAGAGTCTCGATCAGAACGGCTGTCTGGATTGTCATGTGGAGGGAACCTGTGATGCGAGCACCCTTAAGAGGCTGCGACGCTCCGAACTCCTTGCGCAGTGACATAAGGCCGGGCATCTCGTGCTCGGCAAGACGGATCTCGTTACGGCCAAACTCTGCAAGTGAAAGGTCTGCGACCTTGAAGTCGTCTGTAAGGGGGACTGTTGCGCTCATGTGTTCTCCGGTTGTTTCCTTCGTTTAGTTGCTGTCCGGGATACGGACGAAAGCCTCAATTAGTTGAAAGAGCCTACCAATCGAGTTTCCCGGGTCAGCCAATTGGATCGGCTGTATGCAGTTTCGACGCCAATTACGGGCGCCCTGCCAGCGGGTGTTAGCTAAGCCGTTCCTTCAATTCACCGATCGCATCGACCGGTGTTGGGTCCACACCTCGCTGAATAGCAAGGTAAAAGGCAAGTAGGTCTCCGAACAGGACTAGGGAGAGAATTCGCTCGATTCGCGTTTCACCGCGGCTTTCGACACGGTGCACTGGAATTCCGGCCTTCTCAACCAATTCCGATGTTATGTCAAGTCGGGCTCGCTCACGGGGATGGCTATCGCTGTCCCCTAGTACGACAAGTGCGAACTTTCCGAGTCCCTCTGCCCCGCCCCAACCAACGATTTCATTGTGGTCAGCCTCTGGCAGCTCTGCATTGAATGCCGGTATCTCAGCGTCCTCGTTGATCTGCGTCTTCCAGCGGTACGCAACGGCCGCTGTCGCATCAGCTCCAACGATCACGGGGATCCGTCCCTCAAGCGCTCTGGCCAACTCGCGGACTTCGCCGTCGTCGGGGCCATCTACTCCCCACTCAGCCACAAGTGGCTCCATGTGGGCAGCGGCGACATCAATCTCAGTGTGAATACGGTCTGCGGCGCCACAAAGTGCTGCCACCTCAAGCGCCGAGACAAGTGTGTAGCCGATCGCTGAGCGTGGCTGGAGCGCTGCCGGCATCGGAATCACTGGGACGCCCTCCGCACGAGCAAGCTCCGCCAAGGGACCGCCGGTCGTAGCTACGACTCTGCGGGCACCGATCACTCCGGCTGCCTCAAACGCAGCGAGAGTCTCCTCTGTCGTACCGCTGTAGGAGGAGCAAAGAACAGTGGTGTCCGAGGATGTCCAGCTTGGAAGCATGTATCCACGGCTCACTGCGACTGGCCTGCTGGCCCTGTCGCCGAGGACAGCATCGGCAAGCATCCCGCCAGCGGCGCTGCCGCCCATGCCAGCAACGATCAGTCCACCAGGACTGTCCTGCGATGCGATGTTTGCTGACTCAACACGCCAAAGGGCGTCACGAACGTGGTCAGGCATTGCCGCAATATCTGCGGCCATGTTGCTCGCATCAAGAGCTTTGACAGATGCTGCGTCGAGTCCGGGCATCAGGCTGCACTCCCGGGTACTCGAGCGCCAGGTTCAAGTGTTTCGCCCGCAGCGACATCAGCCCCTTGGCCGATTACTGCGTCAGGGCCAACAACTGCGCCCTCTCCGATATTTGCGTTGGCTGCGATCACTGCATTGTGAATCTTCGCACCGGCTCCGACGGCTACACCCGCAAGAAGTACGGAGTCCGCAATTTCAGCCCCTTCGCCAACTGTGCAGCCAGCTCCGAGAACAGCGTTGGGACCGATCTTGGCGCCAGCCGCGACCTCAACCTCATCGTCCAACCAAGCTGGCCCTGAGACCTCGCCAGCAACCTCGCAGTCGAACCCGAGTGATACGCCACCAGGCCCGCCTTCGAGCCCCATCCCACCGCCAAGAGCGCCGTCAAGGAGATCCCAGTGGGCTTGTAGATACCGCTCTGGCGTGCCGATGTCGAGCCAGTAGCCGTCGACTTCGAGTGCATGGAGACCGTTACCAGTTAGCGCTGGGAATGTCTCACGCTCGATCGAGACATTGGCCTCAGGCGCGATGCCTTCAAGCACCCGCTTCTCCATCACATAGACGCCAGCGTTGATCAGATTCGTAGGAGCCTCCTCACGCTTTGGCTTCTCAATGAATGCCTCTACCGAGCCGTCATCGCTGGTGACAACAACTCCGAAGGCCGAAGGGTCGTCAACTGGGATTAGCCCGATCGTGGCTGCAGCGCCAGTGTTCTCGTGGTGGGCGATCAGAGGGGCAAGATCAAGGTCAGCGAGGATGTCACCGTTGAGCACTAGGAATCTGTCCTCAAGGAGGGGTTCAGCCTCCTTGATCGCTCCACCGGTGCCGCGAGGCTCTGGCTCTTCCACATAGCGAATACGAGTGCCTAGGCTGGCTCCTTCACCGCAGACCTCCTTGATCCCGTCGGCCATATGCCCGCAGGCGAGGACAATGTCGTCGACCCCGAACTTGCGCAGCCAGTCAGCCATGTGAACAAGGTGTGGGCGATCAAGGATTGGCACGACCGGCTTTGGCACCGTAAGAGTCAAGGGGCGAAGACGAGTGCCTTCACCGCCCGCGAGGATCAGAGCTTGCATCGAACGGTTTACGAGCCGCCGCGGCCGACGCCCTCATAGGCGAGACCTGCGGCGCGAACAGCATCGCCGTCTAGATGGTTGCGGCCGTCAATGATCACGTTTCCGGACATCGTTGAAGCGACCTCAGCCCAGTCAAGCTCCTTGAACTCAGGCCACTCTGTAACGAGTACAACGGCGTCTGCGTCCTTCACCGAGTCAATTGCTGAGGCAGCCATCTCAACTCCACCAAGAAGAGGGCGAGCAGCCTCTTCAGCGATTGGATCAAATGCGCTGACCTCTGCACCAGCAGCCTGAAGTCGTGCAGCCAGCACCAGCGATGAGGCTTCGCGCATGTCATCGGTGTCTGGCTTGAAGGCAAGCCCAAGCAGAGCGATCTTCTTTCCGATCAGAGTCCCAAGGTGCTTCTCAAGCTTGCCGACAACACGACGCTTCTGAAGCTCGTTGACCTCAATCACCGAGTTAAGTAGCTGGAAGTGGTAGCCGGAGTTACCAGCGAGCTGCTTGAGCGCAGATACATCCTTCGGGAAGCAGGAGCCACCGAACCCGATGCCAGGGCGAAGGAACGCCGAGCCGATCCGCTCGTCGTAGCCCATTCCCTTGGCGACCTCAACAACGTCGGCGCCGGTCTCCTCACAGACATTGGCGATCTCGTTGATAAACGAAATCTTCGTCGCGAGGAAAGCGTTGCTTGCGAGCTTGACCATCTCGGCTGAGGCGATGTCAGTGCGGATGATCGGAGCATTGAGGGGCGCGTAAAGCTCGGACACGGCCTCACCTGCCCAGTCGTTGTCGTCACCGATGACGACTCTGTCTGGCTCGAGGAAGTCCTTCAGTGCCGAGCCTTCCTTGAGGAACTCGGGGCATGAGACATACGAGAATCCCTTGTCCTGCTCAGCGAACTTGCGCTTGACAGTTGCCCCAGTCCCAACGGGAACAGTGCTCTTCATGACAAGGGCATGGCGGTCGCTAGCTGGCATTGCGTCAACCACTGCGTTTACAGCCGAGAGATCAGCATCTCCAGAGTGCGTGGGAGGCGTACCAACCGCAACGAACAGAAGTCGAGCAGCCTCAAGTGCTGGGGCTAGCTCGGTCGTGAAGTGAAGGCGGTCCTTGTTGCGAGCGATTACTTCGTCGAGGCCCGGCTCGTGGATCGGCACCTCGCCAGCCTTGAGACGCTCAATCTTGGCTGCGTCAATATCAACGCACCAGACATCGCTGCCAAGTTCGGCAAAGCCTGCTGCGGTGACGAGCCCGACATAGCCGGTGCCGATTACTCCGATTGGTTCTCTATTAGCCATTTGAGAGACGGGAGGCTAGCGGCAGAATTCGACTTAGCGCGCAAATGGGACGATCGACGCAGCCATTGCGATCATCGTCTTGGTCGACAGGTCCTCAGTAAGGGTGTTTGACACCCAGTACGAGCCCTCCTTCGTCTTGAACCCGACGAACCTCAAGCGCTTCCCATCGCCAAACAAAAGAAGGTTTCTGCCGCTGCGCAGCTTCTTCTGAGCTGTCGGTTGACTAAGCAGTGGTGGGTCAGCCCATGTGGTCCCTTGAATACCCCAGAACTGGCCCGTTCCGTTGGTCGTGCCGACAACCCGGTAGGCGACATGTTTCTTCCCGTCGCTTCCCTTCAGGAGGTAGGCGCGCGGGTACTTACCTTGCTCGGGGCCCATGTAGCGCGATCCAGTTGGAATCACAGTCGGAAGGAGCACGGGCATACCGATACCCCGAAGTAGCGCCGCCTGCTGGCGGGCTCCGTCCTTGTTCGTGAAGACTGGCGCTGGTCCAACCCCAGTAGCGCGCGTTGGAGCCTTCTGCTTCTGAGCTTGAGCCTTGCTTCCACCCTTTGCGATGTCTGGGCCAACCAGACTGCGGACCGCGGCTTGGACAGCAGCTGGGTTCGCAGTCACATACGGGTCAGTTGGATTGTTGGGCAGGATTGCTGGGAAAGGAATACTTACGACTGGCTTCTGCCCCGAGAAGGCAACAAGGTTGAGCAGTTTGAGCAAGGCGTCAACTGAGTGAAGGTTTGAGTCGCTCTGCGCGTACTTGGACAGGATCTGGGCAAGCTGGTGCCTGTCCGATAGCGCCTTCTGCGCACCGTACTGCTGGCGCGCCTGGCGAAGGAAGTCCTGCTGACGGGCATTACGGACGATGTCAGTGTCCATGTGACGGAAGCGGACATAGTCAAGTGCTTGGGAGCCGCAGAGCTTCTGGTAGCCAGCAGCAATGTTGATGGCTGCGTATCCGCCTCCATAGCCCGCGCCGCTGTTGTCATTGAAGTAGCGGCGGTCTACATCTGTCCATACGCATCCAATGAAGTCGACTGCCTTGTGGAAGCCGCCGAAGTTGACATTGACGATGTGGTTGAACTGGATACCCAGCAGCTGCTTCATTACCTTCGCTGTCAGGTTTGGACCGCCAATCGCGTAGGACGCGTTGATCTTGTTCGTTCCGTAGCCAGGGATCGTCACCTTCAAGTCGCGTGGAACGTTCATTACACGCGTGCCTTGGGCGTCAGGGTCAAGCCTGATGATCATCATTGAGTCAGAGCGGGCGTCATTCTTGCCAGCACGGAAGCGATGGTCCGAGCCGATCAGAAGGATCGTCTGGGGGTCGCCGACATCAACTTGGCTGATGACACCTGGCGAGAGTGCAAGCTTCTGGCCTGTGTTGAGATCGTCAACGAAGCTCTGGACCTCAAGCAGCCCGGCAGTTGAGGTGGCAGCGGCAGCTAGGGCGATGACAATCAAGACTGCGCCAACAGTCTTGAAGCGTGTGCGGGGCTTCTTGGGAGTCGGTGCGAGACTCATGCCCCTGCATCCTTAAGCACAGGGGAGTCGGCTAACCCGCCATCGTGGTTTGCGAGTTGGGTCGGGAGCGCTCTGACAAAGGATCCAAGTGCCGATCTCATTGCCGCTAAGGAGTCAATCGACACCCATTCCTCTGGCCCATGGTGCCCACCGCCGACTGGCCCAAACTCAACCGCAGGAATCCCAGCCTGTAGGAACGCGATCGCATCCGAGGCCCCATCGCGGCCAACGGAAAGCGCCTCTCCACCAACTGCGCGGGCAGCACTCTCACAGAGCGCGACCACGAACGGGTCACTCTTGGAGACCCAAGCCGGTGGGCGCTCGAAGGCTCGCAAGAGCTTGACTCCCGCCAGTGCAGCAACGTCGGCCTTGATCGCCTCGGGATCCTGCCCGGGCAGGTAGCGAACATCGATTGTCATCAGGCAGGTCTCAGGCACCCGGTTTGGGGCGTCACCAGCGCTGATCTTCCCAAGGTTGATTGACGGCCGGTCAAAGGTTTCACTGCTGGCACGGGCAAAC